>NZ_JAKKRZ010000041.1:0-23649 GCF_025653725.1 Shewanella sp. SM74
GAGCTGCGCCATGTTGGCTCACCGCATCACCTTGAGTTGCGGCCGCTGGGGCTGTGCCTTGTTGGCTCACCGTGTCACCCTGAGCCATGGCCGCTGGGGCTGCGCCTTGTTGGCTCACTGTGTCACCCTGAGCCATGGTTGCTGGAGCTGCGCCATGTTGGCTCAGCGCATCACCTTGAGTTGCGGCCGCTGGGGCTGCGCCTTGTTGGCTCACTGTGTCACCCTGAGCCATGGTTGCTGGAGCTGCGCCATGTTGGCTCACCGCATCACCTTGAGTTGCGGCCGCTGGGGCTGTGCCTTGTTGGCTCACCGTGTCACCCTGAGCCATGGCCGCTGGGGCTGCGCCTTGTTGGCTCACTGTGTCACCCTGAGCCATGGTTGCTGGAGCTGCGCCATGTTGGCTCAGCGCATCACCTTGAGTTGCGGCCGCTGGGGCTGCGCCTTGTTGGCTCACCGTGTCACCCTGAGCCATGGCCGCTGGAGCTGCGCCTTGCTGGCTCACAGTGTCACCTTGAACCGTTGCCGCTGGCGCTGCGACTTGTTGGCTCACAGTGTCACCTTGAGCCGAAGCCACTGGGCTTGATGGGAATTGTGTCTCACCTATGGGCAATTTTTCACTTGATGGCGATGAATTGCTTGCAGTTAATTCCATGCCACGCTCTACATTCGACCTTACCGAATCCGGAAGAGATCCTAAAATTGCGGCTTTATCTTCTGGCGACATCTTATTGGCAATGGACTCAAGTTGCATGTTCGCACCTTGACCGTTAAATAGGGTGTTCTCCATCCTAGATTGAGTTGAACCTTCTCCCACTCCTATCCGGTTGAAACCATCCATCGCTCGAATCCTTTCGCTTGAGCTTAGACCACTCATGGCCGGGCTATTTTGAGTTGCATCGTCATAAGCTGTTGCATGATCATAACCTGTGCTATTTCTTGCATGTGCGTCAGAGTTGAGTGATACCGCTAATTTCTGATTAAAATCCTGCAATCCTTGTAGGGTTTCGGCCAACCTTTGTTTTACAGGTTCAGATAATCCATCTTGTCCCATTGCCTGTGTCACGATGCCTTGAGCACGATCCGTGACTAACCTCATACCTAACACGTCTTCCTTAGTAGGGTTGTTTTCCTTGTAGTACCGACTAAATTCCGCGTTTGGCAATGGATTAGCACTTGTCCCTTCCGCTGCAATAGTCGAAGCCAGAGCCACGGCCTGTTGAGTTTGAGGGTCCTTACTAGAACCTAAAGATGAAATAACTTGCGCTGCAGCATTACCCGCGCTTGAAGATCTATCCGAAATTACTTTAGCAGAATAGGCATCATTCAAACCACTAAAGGCCTGTTGAGCATTCTGGAAGTAAGGTTTCTCACTCGGGCTTAATTGATCGCTGTTGATGGCCTTACTTAATAAACCATCAACAGTGTTGGCCATTGCGGAGATAACTGGGGCGACTTGAGCTGCACGATCGCCACTGAAATAATTAGATTTTGCATCTGTATAATCATTCAGCATCCGACCTAACTCTGCGGGTGAGTTACTGGCGTTTTTCATCACTTCAGCAACTCTGTCAATAACCTGTGGTGATACTGCCCCATAAGTCCCTGACTTCAATTCTTGCGCTACAGTGTCGATGATTTGGTTTACCCCTGCAGGCCCACTCACAGCCTCACTTTGCTGCATTTGTTTCCATAGGTCATCAACACTCTTGTCCAACTTATCAAGTTTATGTTGCTGATCAGGCGTCCATTTAGCTGGAGACTGAAGATTTTGGTTGCGGTAACCATCTATAGAAGGTTTATAGTCCTTCGCTCTTTGAGCCGCCTCTTGTTCCAATTTGGCGCCCTCTGAGCTGATACGTTGACCCGCTGCATTAATGCCATTCTGTGTATCAGATTTGAAGGCCTGTTGCTCAGGAGTTAACGCTGGCTTATCATAGTCTTTAATCTGCGCCTGACCAACAGCGATAAATTGAGCGCCAACAATTCTAGCGGTCTCATTTCCATTGGCAGTTCCATTTAACGCAGCATATTCAATGGCGGCACCTGTAGCAAGGTTGCGAACCGCGTCAGCCTTAATCGGTTCTGATTGAGTTCGGGCCATCGTATCCGACAACTTGGCTACGGCACGGTCAGCGATCGAACCAATATCTTGAATGGGGATAGGTCTACCATCAGCGGACATCATCGTCTGCGAATCATTCACAATGCTCTGTAGCGCCTGCTTGTCTCGTGCCACGTCATATAATGACTGATTAGCGGCATAGTCCTGTTTCATCGCATTAAACCTGGCTTCTTCTGCTGTACCAGCCCCAGCCCCAGCGGCTTTAGCATCTAAAGCACTCATTGTGCTTTTGAAATCGAGCGTATCCACGCCGTTAGTAGCGGCATCCCAATCGTTTCCATATTTGCCACGCATTGCGCCATCAGCTGCATTCTGTGCAATCTTGCCCAAGTTGCTCGCCGTTGACATCAAATCACGATTGCTAGAAGAAATAATCTCACCAAACTTGATGTTTGCACTGCTACCCGCCGCTCCCGATGATGTTACACCGTCACGAACTTCACGAGACCGAGACTCTGCTTCCTGTAATTGCTGTTGGATACTTTGCTGTCTGGTAGCTGCTTCATCTCGAGCCTTAGCTGCTTGATAACTGGCTGACGAAGTATCAGTTGCTGAATCGCTATAGGATTTACGATTAGAGGCCGAATCGCTTTCTCTAAACGCCCTTGCTACGTCTTCTTGCTGGCTTGAACTTAGCGTTGACGTTTTGTTGGCTCCTTCTGACTCTAGCTGCGTTTTTATGCTCGTTTGCGTCTGCGACCAAGATGCACCGGCTTCTGCGTTAACACCCAAGGTTTTCATTAATGCTGTGAGCGGATTAGTTGAAACTCCTTGACCGGCCCCCACAGAAAACCCAGCTTTAAGAGCAAATTGATTTGCTTCTTGCTCACTCATTTGTGATAAGGTTTGAATTATCTGCTGACGGGCCTGTTGACCACTAACACCCATCTGCGAACCGAGTTGCTGACTTACATCAAACCCGCGTGCTTCTTCAAACCCCAAACCTGCTTGATGGGCATTTTGATAGGCGTTACCAGTACCAATAGCGGTCTGTAATCTCTCATTCGCGGCAGCGAGATCTTGTTGCGCTGCGGTTTTAGATGAAGTTAGAGATGAAACACCTGATTCCGCTAGGGCCACGGCTGAAGTACCAGCATGTTGAGCATTGTAAGTTGAACCACCGGTGCTAATGGAAGACATATTACCTGCACCCTGACGGCTTTCCATCCACTCACCATTCGATGTCATTGTCTGACTATAACCACCTGACGAAACGGTTTTACCATCGCTATTGACCGTCTGTGGTGATACGCCCTTGGCATCCATGTTGGCGCCCATTTGGGCTTTTTGTGTTGCCCCCATCATAGTATGAACACCGCCGAAGACAATCATCATAGCCAGCGCTGGCACCATCGTTTGAATGATTGCCGCTTGAGATACGAAAGTCTCTAGTGTGGTGTAGGTGCTATCCATCCCCCCAAGAGAATCGATACTCCAATTTCGCATACTAGGCGCAATCATGCAGTTCTGAACCGAGCTCGAATCATTCCCTGGCAGAGAACACATCAGCTTATTGAAATAGTGGTTGGTATACATGTTGACGCCGACTTGGATAATCGGCCAAAAGTTCACAGCGAGTAGAAATGAATAGAGCTTTCCGGCCATCATGATCCCTTTGGAGCCGAAGGTCAGGAAAACCGGAAGCAGCGGAGCAATGAGGAAAATAAAACACTCAAACCAAGTGATAAGTGCAGGGGCAGTTTCCAAGAAAAATGAAGACTGCGCTGCTTGGCTTAAGTGACGCTGTTGAATCGCATCAAATTCTTGCTGAAACGCCAATCGTTCAGAGGGCTCTAACTCTACATAGCTAGCCCCAACTTTGGCCATCATTGCTTTTACAAAGTTGGCTCGATACAAATTTATGAGGTTAGCAGTATCCCCTGTTAAAGACTCGAAGACTTTCTCAACTTGAGACTCTTCTGCCATATTGTAAAGTACGGCGGCTCGCCCCTTCATTTCTTCGGCCCAAGGACTACTGTCAGAGAGATCATTTCCTAACTTGGCATAAGCATCGGCACAGGTAATTTTTGTGTAGGACTTGGTGTTAACATCGTAGTAAGGCGTAAACCAGCTTCCCGAGGTTACCTTGAATTTAGTCCAGTCAAACGCCCCAGTGACACTCTCGTCGTGATGAACCTCCTGTACAGCCTGCCCCGTCGGATTTTTACCGTTTCGAATGTCTTCGAAATAACAGTTTTTAATGTACGCTCCCAAATTTTCACCGACAGAACGATAACTCGCATCTGCCTCAGAAGTGCCGACAAATCGGGCTTTAAGTAACGCTTTTAGAGGGTCTATGTTGGTGCCAGGCTCAGTGTCATAATTAGGCGTGATACTGGAATAGGCCTCTGACATACCTTGAGCAAAACCACCACCAATCATGGTAGCTAATGCAGCAGGCGCCACAATCCCAAATGGCAAAGTAAATGACTGAGACACTTCGCCCGTTCTGACTGACTCAACGTAAAAATCCACCTTCGGGGTGAACAAAAACATGTAAGTGAACAAGGCGATGAAAAACTCCTTTACATGGAATTTATCAGGGTCAAAAATTTGCTTGAAAGCAGATACTAGCAGGGTAATACCCAATCCAATCGCAATAAGATTGCTATTTGCAATGCCGCCATCACTGAATGCCAATTCCGCCGATTGCGCCATCTTTATCAATAAATCGAGGTCACCGAGAGAGTAGATAGTTAACATGAATTACTTACCTCTCAAACTTGCACGAAAGTTGATCTGATTTAATAGTTCCTGCTCCATTTCACGTCTTCTGTTGGCCATTTCTTCCCTTTCAAGGCTCAGCGCATCGATTTTCTCTAACAACTTAGATGAAAACGCGCCGCGCTGACCTTTATCAGTCGAAGCCATCTTACTCGCGGCAATTCGTAGACCGTCGAGCAACTGCTGGGTTGCATCTATGGCCATCGCTTCGGAGATAAACTTACAATTACCTGTATTGATGACATTGATTGTTGAGGCTCGTTTAATAATGTCTTCAAATTCACTTCGCATATTGGCCATGATCTGTGCTTGAGAATCACTATAATTTCCTTTCTGAGCATAGATGGCCATGATGCTCGAACCGACTAAGTTAGAATCGACTAAGCCACAAATTGCATCACCATAAAATCGATAGAACGAATCCAAATAGCGTGTATCGCTAATTGGAACAGTCGCGACCTTAGCCGATAGACACTTGCTATCGGCAGATTGGGCCTGCTCACAGACCACCATTTGTTTAGGTACAGCCATTGATGTAGTCGCTTGAGGCTGATACAAGTCTTTCAATGAAACTTGTGGGCTAAATGACTTACTGACCGCATCACTTCCTGCTGAAGCCGATGCAGTTAATGTGCTGTCGAATTTATAAACTTCAGTCCCTAAAATAGTCATTAACATTTGAGCGACGACATGGCTGTCTGAGGATAGGGTTGGGACGGTAGTTTTAGACTGCATGAAGGTTTCATACACCGAGTTGAACTGCATCTCGTCGCCAGCCTGAGTCAACTGTGCGGCTTTCGAGTGGGAGTCTATTGAACTGCGCTCAACCGTCGATGAAGCGAATGAATCAAACCAAGCACCAGTCGAATCATTGTAGGCTTTCCACATTTTACGGTCACTTTGTACCTGAAGTGATGGCCACTGTTGCTCGGCCAGATCAGCCCATTCCTCGCAATCTTTGCTGATAAAATCATTTAACGCATTGAGGCGTTTCGCTAGGTCTGCGAGAATTGCATTACAGTCCGGGCATAACATTCCCATTGCTAATTGGAATGCGTACATCGGGGCGGCGGCGGCGATAGATCTTGCCATCTGAACAAGCTCTTCACGTTTTATAATGGACAGTGAGCCACCGAAGAAGTCGATCCCCTTGCAGGATGATTGAAGGTAAGGAGCCCTAACCGCCACAATCTTTTCGTTAGTGGTTTTAATCCGTACCGACGCACTCCCCAGAGAAAATCCGTCACGTTTAGCGCCTGAATATGAAGTTGCACCGGAGCTGGCAGACAACATCTGATCCCATAAATTGTTTAACCCGCTAGCAGCTGTAGCTGATAACGGGCAACAAAGTAAAGCAACTATAACTTTCTTTTTCATTCTTGTTCACCCTCGCTATCAGGTTTTCCGAGCATAAAATTCCGCATCTTGTTAATGAGGTAGTCTGGGTCTTCATACACTTTTTGCGTGTCAACCTTGGCTTCTGCATCGGTCATATAAAGAGCTCGTACCTGCTTCACATTATTAAGTTCTGCTTGGCTAATAATTTTCTCGCGGCTAGCGAGTTCTATGATCCTTTCACTGAGAGAATCCATGCCGATTAGCCCAGAACTCAACAGGAAGTAATCACCCGTGTTGTTGGTTAGATACAGTGTTGGTGTCGCCAAGACGTCGAAGCGCTGCGCCATGTCGGAAGTCGCCACTCGATAATCGCCTAATGCTAAAAAGTCATCATTTGGAACGGTGCCGCCATCGAGAGAAACAGGCATGATCGACCATCCATACTCCTTTGCCAGACGGATTAGGTAGGGAGTTTGCTTTGCGCAATACGGACACTGAGAGCCGTAGAAATAAATGAGGGTGGCTTTCTTGCCGATGGCTTCAATTAACTTCCATTGGTTTTCAGACTGAGCGCCTTTGAAAGTTTGCAGCGTCACGTCATTTTCAGGACGGCGTAACCCTTCATCGAGGTAAGGGTCAAACATTTGTTCGGAAATATAAGTAGCGGCAAATTGGTTGGCGCGATCTATTGCGGCACGCTGGATGTAAAGGTAGCGTTTAACGTCTTCTGGTTTTCCAGTGTTAAGCGCCAACTCCTTTGCCTTGGGCAAGTTTTCTTGGAACCACTTAACGCTCATGGCCTCTACTGAATTTTTACTCGTTTCAGTCTCAGTTGGTGCAGAAGATGGCGTTGGCGCAATAGGTTCTTCCTCTTCCTTTTCTTCGGGCTCAGGAATGTACTCGTGCCAATACCAGCCCTTTTCGCGTTGTTTATAGAAGTTACCACCATCATTGCTATTTGCAGGATCTTCTGCCACAACTGGCAGAGCCAGAGCCGCAAAAATCAAAGCCATCAATTTATTTACTTTCATAACACCAACACACTTTTTATATTCCATAGGCTGAATATATCACGCCTCACTGGATGAAAAAAAGCCGCCTTAATTGCAGGCGGCTGATTTATTGTTTTTCACGTTTCTCGGGCGACAAAAAAATCATCACTAATATCAAAGTCATCTTCCATTGGACTTCGAGGTTCTGCATCTGCTTCCACTTTCTCCCTTTCACTTTCGACTTCTACCTTCGGCGCCAACACAGTGCCTAGATTAAATCCCTGCTGTCTCACCATTAATCCAAATTCCATCAGGGTCATCATCTCGCGGGTCAGTGCCTTTGGCCCAAACTGATCTAAATGAGCGAAAATTAGCGGGTGAGTATCATCGGCAATCCGAATGTGTCTCTCGATTGTTTTGGGCATCCCTCACCTCAGACTGCTTTTAACTTTTGATAATCACCTCGCGCTATGGCTCCACGAATGAATTGCTCGCCTGCGGTTTGCAAGCCACGGGCAACAGCTGTCAGAGAGTCATCAACGACTTCGATTTTGTGGAAAGGGAATGCGCGCTGAATCGAAGGCAGGTATACCGCTGCGGCACCACCGGAGACAATAATCAGGTCAATGTCCTGACCATCACCCACTTTATTGACGACACTTGTTAATGCTTCGTCAGTAACAGACCGAATCGCGCTGGTCACATCAAACAGATCGCACTTAGGGAATTTCATCGCTTTACCGTACAGCTTAAGCTCACCACTGATAAAGGCTTGGTCGATCAACTCTGGGTTAATCTGTTTGATGTTGAAACCTTCGAGTTGCGAGCGCAGCGCGACTTCGACTGCACCAATCACTTTGGACATCCCAGTTTCAGAATCACCAGAACGATTTGGACTGACCTTCAATCCTTTCGACGTAATGAAGTCGGTGGTCATATAACCTGGGTCAATGGATAGCATGGTTTTATCTTTGCACTGGGCAAAGCGTTCATTTCCGCCTTGGCGCAAAAATGACATCAACGCACCAAGCGGTTGTTCAAAAACCAAGACCTGACGAATGGTGACCTTGCGACTTGGGGTGATTTGGTGAGTGCCGGTATAAATCTTGGCGAGTTCATCTTTCCTGAACATGACACTCACTGGCAGACCAAGCACTAACACATCTATATCGATGTGATTTGATTTGCCTAAAAATGACAGGGCGCCAAACAATAACGCTTTATAGCGGTCACTCGTGATAAACGATTCGGTGTTGAGAACGCGAACATTTCGCGAACCGACCGAGGTCCCTACGTCCGAACCAACCTCATAGGTGATTCCATCGACTTCCACGGTTGTTACATCGCGCTCCTCGCCTGCTAAACCCAGATTAATATCCGATTTAATCGGAATAGGCAGGGACGGGAACGTCTTCACTGAGTAATTGCCTAGCGATTCCTTGTGTACACAAGTCGTTGTGCCATAGCCAACATCGACTGTGATGATGACGGGATTATTCATAAATACCAACTCCACACCAAATGACCCCCAATCTGGGGTTTTAAGAGACTTCCAAAACCTTTCCAGCTTGCTCTGGAAGATTATTCTTACCATTCCAATACCAATCTGGGATCTACATAATACACAATATATTTAGCTCGTGTATTATTTATTTTGTGTGTATATTATGCACTTTGTTATCCACAACATGTCGCTAGTGAATTAATCAAAACATGAAATGGCTAACGAACTGAAGTGCAACTAAGTCTGGCTTAGTAGCGAAATTCCTACTCTGGATTCTTCGAAATTAAGCAGTTTTAACGGCTTCCAAAATCAGCAAATCAACGCTCTGAATGCACAAGTTGGCTCACGAACTGGGGGAAAACCTGAAGTGGCCAACAGAATCGCAGACGTGAGAAAGGATTTCTCAGGGGGCTTGCCCGTGAATCGGTGTGTATATCACGCGAAAAGCATGAGTTGGACAACGAACTGAAAATCATCAAAGGATGGCTAACACAGGAGGCACCTGGGATTTTATCCCAAACTCAGCTCGCAGAATAACGGACGGTGACAGACACGAGTTCGCCAACGAACTGAATTTCTGCATGAGTTGTCCCCGTAGGCCGAAAACGGATTACTGAAGACGAACAAACAGTAGGTAAATGAATGAATGACTACTCAGGTACTTCGGGTAGCTCTGAGAACGGGAAGCCCGTACCCGCATTAGGGTTCCAGTTGGCGAATACCATCAGAAGCCTAGAAGGGTTGATTGAAGCCGCTCAGTTTCAGGCAAAGGTCATAGTCGATGATTACTGGCTGAAATGGAGATCTTCAAACCGTCAGTTGCGCAGTGATGACGGTGGGAAGTTTAGTGGCGGTGAGATGGCACCCAGGGTCGTTGTAAAAAACGAAAAGGTGTATTTGGTCTGGACGAGGTATCGACCAGGGCGAGTTGGAAACATCAGCAAGTCTTGGGGCGATGACGTTAAACCGACCCAGCGCGGATACACCTTAGACCAGTTAACCCGCAAATCCCCAGAGTGGGAGGCACGAATGATTGAAGACACAGAGAATCGATTGGCTCCGTTGAGAGAAACCCTTGAGTGTCTACATGAAGCAAAAATCAAACTACGTCGCATAGAGCGAAAACAATCCTAGGAGGATTATATGAGTCAGACCAACGAGAACCCACAAGTTTCATCAAAGCGCACTCAGAAACCATCTGCAGTGCGTCAAGTTCAGCAGCGTAAATTCATTCTGAAGGAAATGGATTTCAAGAGTAGCGCCATCCAGCAGCTGTTTAGCAATGATGCTCGTCAGCAGAATATCAAATACAGCATCGCCCGTATCGCTGGTCTATTTGTGTTGACGTCTAACAACAAAGAAATCCGTGACCGTTTAGATGCGTGGTTTGCAGCTGAGCAAGAAGAAGCTGTTCGTCGCAGCACCCTTCTCAACACAATCCACAACAATGAGTTGTCTACCTCGCTTGGCAACAATGCCGATTTAGACGTGGTGACACCAGAATCGTTCAGCGTGACATTTCAAATCGAGCACCCAATCTACTGGCGTGTAATCGACGTAATTTCCCAGATTGATGAATCTATCGCAGCTATTGAAAACCTCTGGTTAGCTGGCGTGATTTCTGAGTCAGTCAGCAACAATAGTCGCGGTATAGCGATGAACACCATGACTCGTTTCTTTGGTCGCATGAGAACTGTAGCTACAGATTCAGCTGACCGTAAGGGCGGAATTTATTCGTTAGACGCTTACAACAAAATCATGCAAACCATCACCCGCAACAATCCAGATGACCGGTCAGCCAATGACGACTCAGGCGCTGAAGAAATTGAGCAGGATTCCGGCAAACTGGTAGTGAACGCATAATGAAGAAAATAGCCAAGCTAGTTAGTTTGGCTGTTCGATCCTTCTTACTGGATGGCAAAGCCCCAGATAAGAATGCGGTACGGATGGCTGTTGGTGGGGTTGAGACTAAAGCGGTCAGCGAAGAGTTGGTAGAGACTTTCTACCCTCCCGTAGCTGACGGTGTAGCTGTAGCGAATCAAGCGAGAATCATTAAATCCAATAATGACCTAATTGATATGTCGATTCGTGAACTGGGTTTGACTGATATTCATCGTGACACGTTCAATCCTGCCAACCTATCTGAATACAACCAAGTCTATAACGCACAGACATTGGTTAGGGATGTGGTAGCGAATTTCCTTTCTTACGCTCACCTACTCCCAGCCTCAGAAAACCATCATCACGCGGCTGTTGGTGGTTTAGCGCGTCACAGTCTAGAGGTGGCTCTGTTCTCCCTGCGTCACATGGCGTCGGTTGATATTAAAGAGACCAAATTTACCGACGAGTTGCACGGTAAGAAAATCCGCTGGCAATATGCGGCGTGGGTAATTGGGTTAGTGCATGACATCGGTAAAGCTCTACATGACATGACCGTGCAGGCCGATGATTCAGTCTGGAACCCACAACTCGAAAATATCTATGATTGGTCAGGGCGCAACCAAGTATCCCGTTATCAAGTGACGTGGAACTATGCAGACCGTCACGGCAAGCACATTGGGCTTGCATCATCCATGCTTAACACTGTACTGACCAAGGCAGCGAAGCAGTATCTATTTGGCACTCAAGATGACCTTCAGGTCGCCATCTATGAAACCTTGTCCGGCAGTATCGAAGTTAATAACTCACTTAGAGACAGTCTTAAAAAAGGCGAAGCACGTTCCGTCCACAAAGACATGATGTGGCAATGGGACAGATTAACCGGTGCTCGCAAGATGCCACTGGAAGCGGCGTTTATTAAGCGCTTACAAATGATGCGTCGCGGCTGGAAGGTTAACGAAGAGAAAGCCGACATTTGGTGCCTGGGCGCCGAAGATGTGTACGTGTCTTACCCAGCAAGTTTCAACAAAGTGATGTCATCGCTCAAGGAAGATGGCTTTAACGTCCCAATGCAAGTCGGAAAAATGCTTGAGATGCTGGTAGAGCGTCAGTTATTTGAGCCGCTGTTTGAGGATTACACCAGTGGCCACTTGCACCCAGTTACGAATCCAGAGTGGACGGCAGGGCCAATCAAAGTTGTTAAGCCAAAATGGGCAGGCATCGTCTATGGCGAGGAGATTCCGCAACGCGGCATTCATGGGAAAATCTCATTAACCCGTGACGATTCACTGTTAATCCATTACGCCGATACTGGGCTAATCACCCTGACAGATACCCGTGAGCCAGACCCGCAAACTCCGGCTAACAACACGGCTGCACCAACCCAACCAGCTCCTGCGTCAACCCCTGCTCCTGCGGTAACACCGGCACAGCAGAATGGGTCGCAAACAAATCAAAGTAAGGCTCAGACAAAGAAACCGAAGAAGCAAGCAGCTCCGGCGAACACCAACACTCCGGCACCAGCACCAACGCCGAGTAAGCCTGCGCCAAAGAAACCGCAAGCTGAATCTAAGGAAGAGCCAGAGCAATCCAATACCAGCGCTCCAGCACCAGACACCAAGGGTATCGTGTTTAAGAACATGAATGACACTCCGGTAGTTAGTGAATCAGTGGAAGCGGCAGTAGAGATAAATGAGCCAGTAGCCCAAGAAATGCCAGCAGAAGTATCGAAGGACAAGACCTGTATTGATCTGATAATCGAATACCTGCTAACGGCTAACAACACACTACATCGAGCAAAGCTGGATGGTGACGTGCTGACATTGAATACCAGCCTATTCGAAGAAATCGACCAGCAAATGAGAGGGCTTGGTTTTGACGAGGGTGCCGTGCTGAAGGATTTGATGGATAACAAGTTACTTATTCCAGACCCTAAAGCGCCGCGTAAAGTTATTCATGTCGTTAACAAACAAAAGTTCTACCAGCTGAAGCTAGCCGACGTTCTTGCCAAGCCAGTGGGTGACATGCTGACCGAGCTTCAAGCTAAGGCCGATGAACGCAAAGCCAAAAAGCAAAAGAATAAAGCCCTAACCACCGAGGTCATTACAGAGCCGAATAACCTGCCCAAGCAGGAGTCTTCTATCAATGATGTGATTGATGGCCCGATGACAGAAGTCCCGGAGCAAGAATTATCTCCGTTAATGCCTAACGAAGTATCACCAGAATCAAGCGGTCAGTTTGATTTAGCCCCGTCGTTCATTGATGACGCGGTAGATAGCCTAATGGCAGAAGTCCCAGAGCAAGATTTATCTTCGTTAATGACTGACGAACTTCCACCGTTGTCCGAGTACACGGGGGAGATGTCTTTGGCCACGCCGGAGAATGAGCTGCCATGGTTTACGCCGGAAGATCTATCGATGTTAACGACTGACATGGAACCTACCGTCCCCGTCGCTGAAGCGGCCATTGAAACTGCCGTTGAGCCCGCCACCACGTCTGCGAGCTTTACCCCTCCTGCCGAGCAGGTATCGACACTTTCACAGCTAAAAGTCGCCACGGGTAACAAGTCTCCGAAGGAAAAGAGCAAGTACCCGCCTGAGTTGCAAGTGTTCATTGGTTGGGCGATGGCTCGCGCAGGCAAGTCCGGTATAGACCTCCGCCCTGGGGTGATCCGAATCCAAAGTTTCGCGTTAACCACTTACGAGCAAGAAGTAGGGTTAGCAAAAAAAGAGGCGACTAGCCTCAAGCGCACAGCAGGCGACAACGCCTCAATTGCGACAGACAGTAACCAAGTTGCATGGATGGTATTTGAGACAGTGGGAATAGAGCATGAGTAAAAGCATCGAGACTAACGGCTTATTCATGGAGAACATGTATAGGCCGATTTATGAAATCCAATCCAGTTATGCTTGGGCTGGAGCCTCCTTGTTCACGGCAGGCTCGTGGGTATACCACGGGGTAAGTGGACACGATGTATCGATGGTCGCAGTTTCGGTTATTGCGGCCACAGCGGGTATGTCGGTTAAGCGCTTAAAAGAAGCCTTACCGCAAATACGTCGCCAGATTAAGTTGGTATATAACTATCAATACCTCATTGAATCTAGCGCTTTGTGGGATCTGAGCAAAACCCAGAGGGATAAGGCCTTCTTTGGTCGCGGCTTTGAGTGGACGATCACCGAAGCAAACCGAGCTTATCAGCTGGTGGGTAAACGCCCAGAACACGCTAAGGGTTTCTTGCCTTGGGCAGTGCGTAGAGCCCTGAAGAAAGTCGAAGCAGATACCGAGAAATTAGAAGGTCGGCCGTGGATTCAGGGGTGTGGTGACGAGCAGGATTTGTGGCTGGATGCTTCGCTATTCTGGTCTCATAGTTTCTACACCGGATTACCTGGTGCCGGGAAAACAACGATGTTAACGCTTAACAGTGTTGGCGCCCTTTACCGTGGTAACTCTGTATTAGTGTTAGACCCTAAGAACGATCCAAACTGGAAGAACAGATTACGCGCAGAAGCGAAGCGTTTAGGCGTCCCGTTTTATTACTTCAACATTGCTGAGCCAAGTCAATCAGTGCGAATTGACCCACTGGTGAACTTCACAGTGACAACAGAGATTGCATCGCGCTTAGCGAACGTCTTAGAAAAAGGCTCAGGAAGCTCTGAGGGTTTTCGCTCCTATGCCTGGGACTCATTCTACGTCACGGCTGAAGCATTACGTTTTATCGGTAAGCGACCATCAATCAAGATGGTCGCTGATTACATGCTAAACCGCAAAAGCGAATTGGCCCTAGCAGCCTTAAGCAAGATTATGACTATGCATTACGGGCCCGATTGGTACGCGAACATGGCGACCCAAATTGCCGAGGAAGGCCGCGGCAATTTGCTACAGGGTTTAATCATGCGCTACCAACAGGTGTTAATCCCTGACGACAAAGGTGAAGACGCGGTATCGAGTTTTATTGGTTTCTTAACGCACGACCAATCTCACCAAAGCAAGATGTTAGCGACCACCAAGCCGATGTTAACCCAGTTAACCGCTGCGCCGCTGGACAAGATGTTAAGCCCTGATCCGAATGATACGGATGACGAGCGCCCTATTATCGACATCAAGAAATTCATTGATACGGGCGGCGTGTTGTACATCGCCACCGATTCATCGGGTAACCCTGCAATTTCAGCAGCTGTATCGAAACTCATTATGGAAGATACCTGCGCGGCAGCTGCGTCACGTTACAACTACGAAGGCGGTAAAGGGGTACGTGTGTCGGTGTTTGGTGACGAAATCCACTCTGCACTCTCCGACGGCCTAATTAACTTAGCCGCGATGGGTCGTGGTGCAGGCTTTGAATTGCACCTATCTACTCAGGGTGTTCCCGATTTGATTGATAAAGCCGGTGATGCAGTAGCGAGCCGTGTTTTGTCGTTAACCGCTAACTGGTTCTGTCTGCGAGCTCGAGATGATATCACCAGGGAGCGATTTGCGGCGCTACTCCCGGAGTATCCAATTAAGTCAAAGCAATGGCAGTTAAGCTCTAACACCGATTCTACCAGTAAGCTCCACAATTACTCGGGCTCGGTGGGTGAGCGGATTATGGAAGCTGACAAGCCAGCGTACCCTCTTTCATTGATGTCGGAATTACCTAAGTTGCAGTACGTCGCACGTCTGGCCAACGGTAAGACCTATCAATGTCGTATTCCGATTTTACTGTAGTGAGTGTTGATTATGGACGGCGTAGTTGAGAGTAAGACCCTGCACGGCAGGTTAATTTTGGCGGTTGGAGCGTTAATCAGTATTTACGTACTGATTTTCATGCAGCCCCAAGAGCATAACGAAATGTTACGGAAGGAAATCTCAAATATAGAAAAGGCCATTAGCACGGAGGCAACTATGGTTGTGGTGTTTAGGGCGAAAGGCTGGTACGAGGCGACGATGGTGAAATCAGGTTTAGCCGCGTTCATTGACCAGTATCATCAGGACACTGGTTTAAAAGGGGATCAACTATGGCGTACCCCTCTTACACGGATTTCTCAAAACATCAAGACCATTTGGTATCAGTGCTTACTGAGACTATCCTTGCTGATTTTCTGGTTTTGGATGGCCATTGGGTTGATTGCCGCATCAGCTGTGGACGGATTAATGCAACGTAAAATTAAGCAACATGAATTTACCGCACCATCAACTGGCTATTTCAGACTGGCTCTTTGGTCAGGAATATTGGTGGTAATTCTGTTAGAGCTTTACTGCGTTACGCCTGCATTTATCTCCAATGAGCTGTTCCCGCTTTTCCCGCTTTTTGCAGCGGTGATTATCGGCTGGTTACTCAAAACTACGTTGGCTAACAGCGCGAAGAACATGTAATCACCTCTCCGTGTGCTATCTTTGATACAGATAGCGCTCACAATATAAATAACGTGTTGACAGTAACACGCAAACAGTTAAAATTTGACCGTCACATTTAACGGAGATCCACAATGAACCAAAGCGCTAAAACCGAAAAGAAAGGACTAATCCAGCAGTTTAAAGAAGCCCCTGTTGCCGTAAGAGCGTTCTTCGCCCTAATCGTTGTCGCGGTAGCTTGCTCATTGCTGTTTGCTGGAGAAGCAAGTGCGGTATCAGCATCTGGCGCGACCCTACACACTTTCTTCGACCAAATGTGGGACGAGGTAAAGGGTTTAATGACGGGTGCGCCGGCTAAGGCAATCATGGGTTTGTCGATTTTAGGCACTATCGCATTCTCAATGATTAAACCAAACCTAATTGGTTTCTTAGCTTCTGTTGTCGTAATTCTGGTACTGGCTAACGCGCCTACAACTATCGACGGCAGCTTAACTGTAACCGTAGAAGCGCTGAAAGCTGGCCTAGTTCACTAATAGCGACAATTTTTGCTGTATCAAGGAAGGGTGCAATCTTATATGCACCCTTTTTTTTCAAGGGGTGAGACATGAGTGAAGCGAGATTTCCTAAGCGTTGTAACGGCGCTATCAAAGTTGGAACTATCCATTGGGACTCAATCAAGCTGGCGGTGATTGTGATGGTTTTTAGTCTTGCATCAGGTCACATCAACTTAGGCATTATCGCGGCAATTAGCAGCATGGCCGTAGTAGAAACACTGTTTAAAAAGTTTGGACGTGGCGTATTAAAGCATCTGTTATGGGTAAACGGTTTGTGGATTTCCAAAGGGCCGGAAACCCTCATGTCACCAGCCATTCGTCGATTAATTAAGTAAGAGGTCAACATGCTTTGGAAATCGAAGATTAAAGAGAGTTACGACAATCTCAATATCTCTAACAAAAACATAGGTCGTTCTAATCTGGCACTAAGCATTAGCGTGGTGCTTTTGCTGTTCATGGTGATGACCAAGCAGACCGAAGTCATTGTCATGCCAAACGACTTTAAAGAGCCGATTGTCATGAACGGCAATAGCGTGACTCAAGAATTCAAAATCCAATGGGGCCTGATGATTGCAACCATCATCGGCAATATCACCCCCAAGAATGCTAAGTTCGTTATCGACAGGGTGACCAAGATGATCCCGTTAGAACTTAACCCAGATGAAGCGGAAGCGACGATGGCCGCAGCTATCGAAGAAATGGCGCTCAGGGGTGTTAGTCAGAAGTTCGTCCCGTCTGACGCGATTTATTCATCTGTCACAGATTACGTATGGGTTGTGGGTGAACAAACCACAACCTCATTAAAAACAGGCGCAGCTGATACTACTGCGTACACCTTTGAATTAAAAATCGGGATCCGAAACGGCAATCCCATGATTCTGGATATTCAACAATATCCAGCTGCTGTTAACCCTGCTCAACGTGAGCGTGAAATTCTCCAAGGCAAAAACGCAACAACTGCCTTGGATAAAGACAGTGTGATTAAAATCGAGTCACGGTGAGACCTATGAATAAAAGACCCCTTTCAACTGCAATCCTTCTGACATTAATGATCACTCCTGCTTTTGCTGCTGACGATGACATTTATTCGTTACCGACTGAATCAGTGAATCCGCAACGAGTACCTGTTTTGGGTACTGATTTCAATCAAGCAGAAGAAAAGCTACAGGCTGAATTAAACAGCCCTTATGCGAATCAACCTCTGGCCATCGATACGAACAAAGAAATTGGTACCCAAACTGCGTTAACGGTTTCGCCCAATGAACAAGTGCTCAATCAACATCCAGAGACCCAGCCGCCAGCACAGCAACCAATGCAACAGACAGAGCATCAACAAGTCCCCAATTACGGCGGCGCGAGCCTTGTTAATCCGACGGCGATCTCCCCTGCCAATGCCGGAGAAGTCATTAGCCGTCGCGATGACTCAATGGACTACTTACGCAAGCAGTACAAAAGCCATCAAGTGATTGCATTGAAAGCCGGTGGCACAACGACATTGCCAATTTCGCTGTCAACCACGAACCGAATCGCGACCTCGTTCAAAAACGCTAAAATAACCACGTCAGTACCGAGTGATGCAGCGCTGGTTTACGGTGAGCAAGGATTTGTGTACGTCACACCTGGCGTTAACGCTGGCGCGATTGACTTAATAGTTGAAGAAGATGGCGCACCTGAGACCGCAGTATCACTCTACTTGGTGCCATTAAACGTCCCACCAGTGCTCGTGGAGTTAACCGTTAGCTATAACGCGAGTCAACGTAATGCAGCTTTGCAAGCCGTGTCTATCTACAGCGAGAACGAAGCTAAGGAGCTGGAATCGGCAAAACAAGCAGAGCGTGAGCGTATTGCTAATAACCAGCCCGTCGCTGACAGCCATGTTGACGATGTAATGAAGTTACTGGAAATTGTGGCCAAAGCCGAAGTTCCGGCAGGTTACGAACTACTTGAAGGTGACACCATTCCGGCGGAAGTGCGTTACCCGTGCGATATTCGCCAAATGCTCCCGCTTTACCATGAAGTGAAACAACGCTTAATTGGCTCCAAATTGGTCGTTGACATCATGGAGGTCAGAAACGATGTCAATGGCTTACGTTCATTCCGCGACGAGTCCTGCATGGGGCCAGGTCGTGAAGATGTGATGGCCGTTGGTGTGTTAGATAAAGCGACATTAGGCCCAAGGGAAAGCACCGAAGTGTACATTCTGCGTGACCGCAGCTACTTCGAACGCCAAATGAAAGTTCCACGTCGTAGCCGTGTAGGAGGTTAACATGCAAGCGTTACAGGATTTAAAAAGCAAGTGGCTTGCGCTTCCATCGAACCAGCGCACTATCGCATTAATCGTGTTAATGGCATTGCCTGCCTATTTCTTGGCGGAAGCTATTTTCCCTTCGGCTCCAGACACCCCAGCCAGCTCAGCCCCCGTCAGGGCGAAGCCTACGTTTATGAGCACCATGGGCAGTGAGCGCTTGGAGTCCACTCAGACTTCAGGCCAACTCATAGCGATGCGAAAGAAAATTCAAGAGCGTGAAAAAGCGATTGATGCACAGTACACCGAGCAAAAAGCTAGTGAAAAGCGAATTCAGCAACAGGTCGATACCCTGCAAATGTCTCAGCTTGAATCACAAAAGCGCCTCGAGACCATCGCGCATCAAATGCAAATGCTGGTTGAACAACAAAGCAAAAATGCCGCAACAGCACGAGACAGTGTGAGCGCGAAAGGAGCTCGACCAGAAAATATCGCCCAGCAAGCACCTTCATTGCCAAGTACCGAGTTTAACCTAGACCCAATGGCAGGCCTTAAGTCGAATGTCGCCATGACCCCGCCAGTGTCAAAGCCTTTAACCATGAACCGTGGTGACGTAAGTTTAGGTAAGGCCGCTGCGACAGGTGCTGAAGCAAATGTTGGTAATGCGTCAACAGCCAAAACCCAAGTCGCAGCCAAAGCAAAACAATCGATTTCTCAAGAGAACACAGGTTCTAGCAAGAAAACTGAAAAAGAGCCTGAGACATGGTTGTCAGCTGGCACAGTGATACCAACCGTCTTGCTTACGGGTCAACATGTACCTACCAGCTCATCGGCGCAATCAAACCCTGCTCCAGTTTTATTAAAAATCGTAGACGTTGGGGTGATGCCTAACGGTTTCACTATCGATCTAGTGGGTTGTACCGTGATTGGCGCGGCCCGTGGTAGTGCCAGTACCCGTCGTGTCGAAATCCGCGCTGAGAGTATCAGCTGTATCGACCAGAGAGGTCGTGCGATTGAGCAGCCGTTCATTGCCGCAGTGCAAGGCCAAGACGGTCATAGCGGTATCCCAGCCAAGTTAGTAACACTCTACGGTGAAGTGGTGAAGCAATCCTTCTGGGCAGGCATCTATGGCACTGGCGCCCAAACCCTCACACAAGCCGCGACCAATCGAGTGTCTGGTGATGTGGTTTATGACGGCACCTATTTCAAAAACACGGCGACCAGCTCACTTGCTGGTGGCTCAAGTACCGCATTCGACAAGATTGCTGACTTCTACCTGCAGTTAGCCGACGAAGCCAGACCGTATCTGGAAATGCACGGCGGTATTGAAGGTGTTGACCTCATTGTTCAACGCGGTGTTAGCCTCAAATATAAGGGTTAAGCAATGACAACCGAAAACGTAAATTCTGAAAAATTGGAACCGACTATCGGCGCTCTGGCTGAGCCAGAGCAAGCCGCTCCCGCTGAGGTTGCACAATCCGTCGCTGGGCCAACGCCAGCGACACCCGCGGCTCCGCAGGGCTTGTCCCCCGTCAAAATGATCATGGTGATGGCAGGCCTAGTGCTGCTATTTGGCGTGATGAAATTTGGCATGAGCTTCTTTGGCACGGGTGTAAGCGCCGAACAAACCAATACTCAATCCAAAATCGTAGTCGCAGATTTAGGTGAGATGTTTCAACAATGGTCAAAGGAATCGGTTAACCAAGCGGATTTAAGCTCGGCGGCTCAAGAGCTGGGACAGATCTACTTTGACATGGGATACCTCGTCATCGATAGCGGTATGACGCTGCGCATTCCTGAAGAGTTCAAAATGGACATCCCAAGAGCAGAGGTGTTGCTCCGCATTAAGCAAATTCGTAGCGAATACCAAGACGAAGGCAAAGTACCGCCATCGCCACAGCAGCTGCTTCAGATGGCCACGGAACTGACAGGGAATTAATTGTTTATGGCTGACATGGAAATCGCTCAAGCGTTGTTGGCAGCGAGTGAACAAAACCAGCTAGCCCAGATTATTGAGACTCACAATCTGGGTGAGCTCCCACACTCACTGCGATTAGCCATCAACATATTTGAGATTAACGCAGAGAATATCCAGCAACACCCCGAGGCAGCACAGTCCCTTCTGCGTTGCCCAATTCCAACGACATTTGGAGAGACTGAATCAATCAGGCGCACCATATTGTCACTGCTCACCCAAATGCACAGTTAGGCAGGATGTATGGCCAGTAAGAAAGCATCCAAAAAAATCACCGGCGATGACGAAAATGTTATGGGCTTACGCCAACAGCGTCCCATCCGTGTTCATTTACGTCGGCACTTTAGCGCGAGCAAATCAGAGTTAACTCGTGCCATTTAGCGGTCACAAGAGATCTATAAAATCGCGCTTTGCTTAGGGGCGCTTGACTGCCTTTATTGGCAGGCTATGGGCTTAGGGGAAATAAAACTGGCCAAGGGCATTAGCCGCTTACTGGCTAAATCCTATCAACATCACCCAATACGGGTTAGCTCAACACCTATTTGACGTTATCAGAAGGAAATCATGGACGTAGCAACATCTTTTATTCAACTCGACCAGCCTTTGTTTATGCCTGGGATGCCGGAAACCTCCAAGGCCTTATCGGTGTTGTGCGTTTATATAATAGTTTGATAATTCTTAATAATGTTTGATCATTTATATAATAGTTTGATATTTTTTGGCTCTTTTGGTGAATGTGCGGATTAAGAGTTAGCACATTTTTGCCCCAAAACGAGCTAGCAGACTGCGCTCGACTAACACCGGCACTCCATGTTTGACCAAATGTTAGTAATGCTACAGAGTGGCTATTTAATGGTGGCGATTCAATCATCCCTTTAACCACCGCGCTGTTGCAAAAATGCTGGCTGACGGTGAATTTGAAGGCTACCCGCCCTAAGCAACTCAAACATCAACGCGCGTCAGCGCGGTTGTCACAACTGCGTCCAAGATGACGTTATGGTAAATAGGTATTCTGAAACGCTGTGGGTCTTGTAAGTCTTCTGAGAAAGCCTGAATTTGCACCAGAAATTAGGATTAAAAATGCGACTGTGACATGTGTGCCATTTTTTTATCATTTCCCTTCTCTGAAACCCTTGTGTGGCAACGTATGTGTATCAGAACGTTTTCTTTTGCTACGATGCATATTACATCTTGTATATATAGCGCAGTGTGACAATGAATGATTTGGTTCGTCTGTATCTATTGGAAAATGGTCCCAGTTTAAGCTCTGAGATAACGGAATATCTAATTCTTTCTCATGGGTTAAGTTCACAAGCAGCTAGGCAGCGGGTTTCTCGAGCGACACAGGACATACTGCGTTTAGAGCTTTCATTTCCTAGACGTGCCAAGTTTTTATTTCTCAGAGAACAAGCTGGAACTGGGCACTATTGGGGTCGTTTAAGCGAAGCACTTCTGTCCTGTAATTCAGCATATGGATTTGCCATTTCAGCTATTGAAGAACGTGGGGGCATTATCCCAAGATGCCATTTTGAGATTATCTGTGGTGCCCCTATCAAGCAAAAGAAGCATTTGTCTGCAAATACCGTTCTTACTCGACTGTTTAATACAAACCTCCTTAAGGAGATAACTGTAGATGGTGTTGGCGCATGTGTTTATCTAGGGCTTCATGCTAATCATGTTCAATCACTAATACCGCATATGAAAGCTAGACTTTTAGCGGAAGACCTGTTGTTGAGAGGTATAACTACATGGCTGAGAAATCTCGGCTTTGTATCGTATAATCAAGTAAAAACACGTTCAAATGAACACAACCCAGTAGTCAGTACTACTGCATGGGATTTAGCTGCACCATCATATCTAAGCCCTTTGGTTAGCGGTGAATCGAATGCTGGAACGATTAAATCAGGTTTCGTTGTGTGTGATATTTTGCTCAATAGCGAGGTTAGTGAAAAAGGTATTCAGCCATTTATTCAAAAACTCAATTCTTTACGAAGTCTTAAAAATGTAGGTAGACAGCTATTTTTCTTTTTTGCTTCTTCATATTCTGAAAGTGCCTTTAATAAATTAAAGGCAACAGGAGTATCTCCTGCCACTATTTCGTCGGTGTTTGACAAAGAGGTTAATAGCGGGATGAAGGAGCTAATAGAACTCCTGTCTCAAGTGTCAAGAGTGGGGGCTTCAGGAGAAAAGTTAGATATCATTTTCAAAACGCTGGGGAAGGTAGAAGGAGCCGCAAGTCGCTTAAGGGGCGCGTTATTCGAGCACGTTGTTGCTGAAGCCATGAGAGCTACTGGGTATAACGGGGTGGAACTTAATAAGTTTTGTAGGGACGTTAATGGAATTCAGAAAGAAGCAGATGTTGTTGCTTCAAACAATAAAGAAGTGCTTTTTATTGAAGGGAAAGGATATAACATCAACAAACAGGTTACAAAAGATGAGATTGATTATTGGCTGATTGAGCAAGTGCCAGTATTTTATAAATATTGCTTATCTCATCCTGATTGGAAAAACAAAAAATTTATATTTGAATTTTGGACATCTGGAGCCTTCTCTGATGAGGCGTTAGCTCGTCTTAATAATGCTAAAAACGCGACAAAAAAATATCAGATAAACTATAAGAATTATAATAACGTCTTGTCCTTTATTGAAGAATCCAATACCCCTGCTTTATTAAAGACGTATAAAGAACACTTTTTGAATTATCCTATGAAACTGTAGGTTTTATTAGTAATGGTGTTGTAGTGATGTGATGGACGCCTCAGCACCTAAGCTTGCAGTATTATGCCAAGCTTAAAGCTGACAAATAGTTCTGGAGGTTTCCATCATGGATATTAAAGTTATTGGTATCGATTTAGCCAAAAATGTTTTTCAAGTTTGTGTTTGTCTTATGGATAACTCTGTCATGAGTAACAAAAAGGTTAACAGAAACAAGCTGCTCGATAAAATTAGACAATTCCCCGAAGGTAGCCTTATTGCTATGGAGGCC
>NZ_JAKKRZ010000042.1:0-23510 GCF_025653725.1 Shewanella sp. SM74
TTGATGGTTCAATGCCTGTTGTGGCTAGTTGGTTTACACGCACAGCAACAGGGCTGGGATAAGCATTTTCAGGCCAATACCATTGGGCATCGAACGGTACTCTCAACGATTCGCTTGGGATTGGAGGTACTCAGGCGGCCTGATTATCAAATCACGGAGAAAGAATTGCTGGCGGCCTGGGTATTATTCGCCAATCAGTTGCTCAAATATGGCTATGCTATGGCTGATTTATGAGGGGATCCTTCAGTGTTCAGTATTTCTCAAAAATCTTCTTACGATTCGAATTGCAGTATCAGGATCTGGATCTAATCGTTCTTGTGCAAAGTTAACTAATAGAGTCATATATTGTGCTCGGCAGAACTCTTCAAATCTCTCGACAAAATCCACACCGTGTATATGGGCACAAACTAATCGCCTTAATGCGAGATCAACATTAGCTGGAACAGATACACTAAATGCCGCCGGACTAGAATAGGGCTCATGAATATCTAAAGAAATGAATACTTGGTCAACGGGATCAAAATATGGATGAATAAATATTTTATTCCCTTGCGCATCTTGAAAGATATCTTTTTTTCGACCTTGGCACTCACTACACATAGGCGTCAAGTTAACAAGAACAGCAGCTAGCTCTGGGTAAGCATCTTTAGGAAAATAATGATCTAGAGTCCCTGGTTTGCCAGGCTCACCACAACTAGGACAAAACAGCAGCCCGTGCTTTCTTCTCATCTCTTCCAAAATATCGTAAGGCTGCTTATTTTTTTCCGGTGAATACAGACCAATTAGCGACTTTTTCCGCTTACCTATGAGCCTAACTAATGGGTCAGGGCTCTCTTTAGCAGTGATCTTTAACCGCGCTTCCTCATTAATTCTCTGCGGAGTGATATAAGGAGATAAGTCAAATGGTTCCATTCCACTGGGGTCACCACCGAGCTCAATATAAGTAACAATTAGTTCTTCTAAATCAGGTAATAAAGCATCGTAAAACTCTTTGTTATGCACTCGTTCTGCAAAAATATCACGAGTAACTTGAACAGAATCATTAACAGGAAGATCAAGCTTAGCGACCACGATATTGTCTCCCCAAGCTTAAAATTTTCATCATCAACTCTTCATTAATCTCATCACCAAGGTCACTAATCAGCTTCTCTGCGTCAGGATTATCTTTCATCTGCTGCTCTACCCACTCATCGAATGGTTTAGATACAGATTTGTCACCAAATACATAAGAAGATATCCGCTGCACACTCCCACCAAAAGTTTCAAATGGAGGTGGGACGATCTCGAGACCGCTGCCTTCATTGCGAAATATATGAACGCACTTAGATGGCACTTCTCGCACGACAGCCAAAGAGTGTGTCGCCAAGATAGCTTTTGATTTAAATGGTTTTAAGATGACCTTCAGCAAAGAAATAAACTCAATCTCAAGAGTAGGGTGTAAAAACAATTCAGGCTCATCTATCACGATTAGACTATGTTCCCTTATCGCCCCAACCACATTAATGGCAATATAACTAAATAGTTGCTGGCCTGAGCTCAGTCCTTTTACTTTGTTATCTTTAATAAACTGAATGCCATCAGTAAAATTACATATGCTCTTAAATGCTGCTTTTCCATATTTAGCACCAATCAGTCCATTTAACTCTAGATAATTTTCACCGTTGATAATACTGGGAAAACCATCCAAAATCCCACCCGCTTTATCCATATTCACTTTAATCGCTAAGTGGTCAAAATCTAGCGCTACTTTTAATGCCGATTCTACCGCTTCAAACTTATTAACCCACCAGCTTTCATCTTTATACTTTTCGTCTTCAAAAATAGCATCAATCAGTGAATGGCTAGCCTCAAATTTTGGTAAATTTCGATTAATGCGTATTCGGTCTCCTTCAAGTTTCTCGGGCTCAATACGTATCGAGTCATCGTCACGTTTTTGTCTAAACCCAAAATATCGATATGAGCTTCTATCAGCAACCTCATCTTCGGCTGTTAGACCCAAGCTAAACTCTTCAAAAGGGCTATATGACACCAAAATCAAGCGGTTAATATTAGGCCTTACATCAAATGGCTCATGACCTAAGCCATCAAGCGTTTTTTTATCACCCATTCCTGTTTTCAACCAGTATTCCACTAATGATCTCAGACAATAAGATTTACCAATACCATTAGGACCGATTAAAACATTGACATCGTAAGGCAGCAGATTTGATTCGAATCTAAAAGGTATTGGTTTCGAATCATACTCAGGAGTCAAAATATTTAACGTGAAATCCCTGATTTGACTTTCTTGACCAACAAACAGACGCCAGCCATCTTGGAATGACTTATTACTACCACTGTCCCGAAGTAAAGAATTGGAAAATTCTGAAGTTTCAACAAGGGTATTAACCTTTACATCTTTGACAACATTGATTAAATATCCAGCATCTCGTAACTTTAACAACACCTCGACACTGACCTTAACACCAAGTTTTGAGAGTAAAATCTTATAAAAATCAACATCTGTCGGCACGGATACGTAATCTACATTCGGTATTGGAAATTCACCATCCCACCCAGCAGCACATAGCTCATCTAACCTCTTCGCGGTATAATCACAACCAGCAATCAGCACCTTTAAACTAAAATCAACAGGCTGAACGACACCATCAATAACAAGAATACTGTTCAATGTTGACTGCGTATCAAAATCGTCAAAATTGTTACCACTTAAAGAGAGAAAACTCTCCTCTCCAGCTAACTTAGGGGCTGGTGTTCTCCAGTTTAGATTAGGGGTATATTTTATTTTCATGTAGTAGGCTGCTCTACAACTTCTACAACATCCGCATCAACCATTTGCTTTTTAATCAATGAGATAAAACGCTTATCGTTTACCAGCTTTAAGAATAAATCGATGTTATTCTCATCAATGATAAACTGTCCATTTTCATTCGAAGGCAAGTTAAATCTATGATCTTCAATAATATTTTTCATATCTTCGATAAATTCTTGGTCTTCAAAATAGCGAGTTTGCTCGATAGCAACTAAACGACGAAGCAATGTTTTATTAGTACCAATGGCTACTTTTAAATTATCCACGCTCGCAACTATTCCATGTGCAGCAAAAGCATCCGCCAAAAGATCGCGTTTAGCCTCTAAACCTTCGCGTATGTTCAAACCAAGCTCATAGTTAGCTTTATCTCGTATAAACACATCATTACCGTAGGCAACAAAGTCGATAGCATTCCTAAACAAAAATATATTTTCAGCATCTACTTTCTTGAACTGACCTTCATTAAATATCCAGTTTTTTGCTGTCTTAGCGGACTTTAAATTCCAGCCGCCTTTTACTTTAGAAAATCCATAAAACTTGCCATTAACGTCGGTGAATTCAAAAACTAAAGCCCACGCATGGTTAAAACTGTTGATTTCAATTACAGGGTCGTTATCCGCACCATTTTCAATTTGCTCAATGATTGCAGCAAAATCGGTATCATGCTTTCCAGCAACTAGTGCACGATCTTCATCTATCGCTGCTGTTAACACTTGGTACTCGCTAAGGCCATTGATTGGCTCAATCGAATTTTCGTTACCACGAAAGAATGCCCTAAGTGTATTTTTTAAATCGCTATCTAAACCATCAATAGCTGCAAACAGTGTTCGATAGCTATGTTGACCATTGCGACTATTCTTCTTAATCACCCATAAACGGCAGTTCAATTCATCAAAGTTAGTTGCTTTTAATTGTACCAGTAGCTGTAATTTATCTTGCATCGTTAGTCCCTTAACCTTTTATTATACCCATGTAATTATTCAATTTTTTGTATTCGACTACATCATTAATTGCTAAATCTTTCGGCGATAGCATCACACACTCTTTAGCCTTTCCATTTTCGGTATAGCTACAGTCATAAAGACCATAGCCAAGTGCAGCCAAAATAGGATTGATGAAAATGCTCTGACTGCGAATGGAAAGTAAACAGAGAATGCCCAAGAATATGAGGAGCGATAGCAAGTCTTGCCATTTGCTTAAGTCAAAAGCAACGAAAGAAATCATATAGGGAATAGTGTAATTAACCACTTCACTAGAGCGACTTTTTGCTTTTGTTATGGTGATTTCAAACGGATTAGAAGTGATGTTTTTAAGGACATACCGCAGCATCAACAAACTGATCACTGAAACGATGACTAATCCCCAAACTACACTTGAATTTGTCATCAAAAAACCGATGGGGAATGTAATACTTTCAAAACCCAGCGGGCGTGGCAGAACTAAACTGATACGTATACCAATCAAGTCCGGTAATATCCTTGATTATCATGATCAAAAATAGCGGTGTATAGCCACTTATGAAAATGGCTATTGATGGTATTAGGGTTGTTGCGTTCCTTCGCTGCATAGCTTAATCCTTTAGCTGTATTTGTCCCGATATCAATTTAGGTAACAACATATCTCGCTGTTTTTTAAGGTTTTCATTTTTCTTTTTAAGCACTTCTGATTGCTTCATTGTTACTTGACAAAGATCATCAAATTTTTCAAGAAGTTCATTTGGAGGTACAAGTACATTAGCTTTAGAGAAAATATCTGCGTTAACAGCTGGATAAGCTGAGCCAGTAGCATGATTTACCAAATATGATGTAAATAAATCTGTCGTAGTAAAACTATATAAGTAACTTGATGGCACCTTTGTACTTCTTAGAACGGCAAATCCTGTAGAAGCGACAGTATTTGTATTAGGCTTACAAATATAAGAAAATTGTTTTCTATTTGGTCGAACTGTCGCCCAAATAATGTCACCATCTATAACTATCCTTTTTGCACGGCTTGGTGCATCTTTGAAGCTCATAGATTTCACTTCATTGATAATACCTGAACCAACACTTTTAATGTCAATATACCCTATTGATTTAGGTGCGTTTTTGCTAGCAATACTCTGCGGATTAACTTGTGCGACCTCATCTAAGCGCTTAACCTCCCAACCTTCGGGGATTGGGCCTAATGGGGAGTCGATTAGGTTTTGTTTATTGTCTTCATGGTCAGAAGAGCCATCAGGCTGATTGGCATGGCCTGGGTAGCGGAAGTTAACAAACCACTCACGGTAAAGGGATTGCGCCATCTCTTCTAAAATGGCGATACGGCGGTTGTTGTTTTCGATTAAATTGTCGTACCGAGCGACCAAATTAGAAACCTTTATTTGGTCCGAAAAAGGCAGCACCTCAATTTCGATTTCTTCAAATGTACTTTTTTTAACATGCTCTCGGCCAGAAGCAGATCCACCTTCAACAACTTTTACCCTATCAATACTTTGAGACATCAAATAGTAGACATAATCTTCGTCATAATTTGTTCTATCTACAACAATAGAATTAATTTGTTGGTTCGTTGCTGCAGGTCTGTCTAGTTGGCATAGCTTCCCTATCGTTCCAATTGTTACAATACACGTTGTACCTGCAGGTAGTAGCCTACCTTTAGATGTTTTAGTTGCTTTATGACTGAGTTTTGTTTCTGTACTAAATACTCGTCTTGAGCCATTAATTAAATCTGATGGCTTAACAAAAGGATACTCTCCGTCCCACATTGTTTCGTCCTTAGTTGACGGAGTACTTCCTGTAAAAACTTTTCCCAGATCTTTAATCTTAACTTTGCGTAAATGTCTCATGAAATTAACGCCCTAGAATTAAAGTTGCACTTTGGGCAATATCACCCTCCAATTCATGAGCTTCTGTATTAAGAACCACTAGTTCTTCCATCAACGCTTCAAATTTTAAGTTAAAATCTTCATCTTCTAATTGCTCACCCTCTGCAACGCCAACATATCGTCCAGGGTTTAAGCTGTAACCTTGTTCAATGATTTCAGCTTTGGTGGCGACTTTACAAAGCCCTGCAATGTCGCGATAAACAAATTTACCTTCGGATTGATCACCAGCATGTTCGAAGAACTTATCGAGAGAGTAAGTCCCATCATTACCAGCATCTGGATGGGTTTCTAGATAGGTATTATCAATGGCTTGTCCACGGTATAAACGGACAATGTTGGCAATAAAGTTAAGTTGCTCGCTGGTGTAATCACGCACAGAACGAGTCACTTGGCGGAAGATATGGCGAGCATCAATAAACAGTACTTTGTCTTTATTGTGAGCAGGTTTGTTTTTATCTAAAAACCACAAAGCACAGGGTAGGGTTACGGTATAAAAGAAATTAGTTGATACGGCGACCATGACATCTACGCCATCATCTTCGATCAATTGTTGGCGAATGTCTTGCTCTGAACCACGGGCATCACTGGCTGAGTTGGCCATAACAAAACCCGCACGACCCGTTTTGTTAAGCGCTGAATAGAACATCTGAATCCACAAATAGTTACCGTTGTCATTACGTGGCATACCGAATGGGAAACGCTGTTTGTCACCTTCGAAACGCTCTTTTTGGATTTCATTGACGTTAAATGGCGGGTTAGCCATAACGAAATCAAACTGACCATGTTGCTTACCGTCAGTTATCTCGCCTTTGGCTAACTCAAACGGATCTTCGTAATAAGAGTTACCTTCACGAATATCACCTTGCAAGCCATGAACAGCTAGGTTCATTTTAGATAAACGTACTGTATCGCCTGTTTTCTCTTGGCCGAAGATGGACAATTCATCCGATGCGTTAGCGCCAGCAGTACCTGTAGTTGATCGGTTATGACTCGAGACGAAGTCTGCCGAACTGACAAACATACCTCCGCTACCACAAGCAGGGTCGAATACTTTACCGCTATATGGTTCAATAATTTCAGTGATTAAACGAACTAATGCTGATGGTGTGAAAAACTCGCCACCGCCTTGACCTTCTGTTTTAGCAAACTCATTAAGGAAGTATTCGTAGATACGACCGAACACATCTGAGCCCATGCCAAAATCAATAGCGGTAAAGTTTTTCAGTAGGCCTTTTAGAATATCGTTATCGAAACGGGTATAGGTTTTAGGTAGGGCATCTTTAATGGCTTCGTTTTCAGCTTCTAACGCCTTCATGGCGTTATTGACGTTGAGACCAATATTCGCACCTTCTGGCAGTTCTAACAGGTTGCTATATAACGCCTCATCTGGCACATACATAGCGCCTTCGGCTTGAATACGTGATTTGATACTGCCAGTTGTTCGACGACGGCTTGAGCCATCATCGAGGCGTTGCTTAGCTTGAGTAAAGCGGTATTCAGCATAGCGTAAAAAGATAAGCCCCAAAATTGGACGAGAATATTCTTGAGCGGTTAAACCAGTATTAGCACGTAAACTGTCTGCTGCGCTCCAGAGCTGCTTTTCAAGCTGCTCCATTTTTTTGAAATCTGCCATTTAGCTGAATTACCGAATAAAATATTAGGACCAATTCTATCAACAATTAGCCAATAAAAAATACTATTAAGATCGTAAATCTGTAATAGCAAAAGAAAAATTATGCTTGGATTAACTTATGATACGCATTCATTGTTAACGGCAACTTATGCTTCTTTTTTGTTAACCAATCATGGCCACCTAGTCGTTTATCTAGTTGGGTTCGTGATAATTGATTGTTATGTTGTTGCATGATGGATATCACCTTATCAACCAACATGGCGTCACGTTCTTGCCAATCAACTCTTGGTTTAGCTACCGGCTTTTGAGCTATAGGAAGGTGTGATTCTAGCCATAATTTGTCATATGCATACAGCCAAAAGAAAGCGGCATTACATGAGGACTTAATCTGTTGTCGAATCGCCTTTGGTTTACGCTGGATAAATCTGGTGATTTGAAGCTTGTATCTTCGTCTTTTAGACTCATGTCGGCATTGCTTACGCCATTGGACTAACTCAGGCGATGTAGAGATTTGCTGCTCAACACTTCCAACAGATATACCCACTCGCTTTGCAATTGCCTTTCGATGAAAGCCCTTTCTGGCGAGGAACATAATCTTAGATTTCATATCCCCTGTTATCTGTTTAGGTTTAAGGCTAACGGGGATATTAAGCCGTAATGCGAGAGCTTTAACATAACAACGGCTTTTACCAATAAGCCGCCCCACACTTGCCATCGATTCACCTTGATGCAGTAATTTAATGCACTTGCTTTCAAGTAGCTCTGCTGGATCGGAACCATTCGGCAAAGGATCATTATGTTCTTCACAAGGCAAATGCTTAGATAGCCAGAATCCCAACAAGAGGTATTTAAATGGATGTTGAGAAACCTTACCTGAAAGCAAATACGACACATATCTAAAGTCTGTTGATGACTCAGGTAACAGATGTTGTGACTGGTAAGCTAGGTCTTGAGTAAATTGATAGAAATCTTCGACTAATCTTTTCCTACGAAAATGCCCATCTTTAGTAACAAAACCTAGTTTATCGAGATTGGCGATTATATCTTTTACATTGAAGCTCTGATTATTTTTGCTTACACCGTTAAGGTAGCTCGCGGCATATTTTGCCAGCTCATAGCTAAGTAAACTGCTTTTTTGGGGGTTAAAATCCACTTGAGGTAAGAAACAATGGCTCAGCTTTGACCTTTCAACTAATGCGAGATGAACTAGCCATACTTGATGCTTATAGCAAGACTCGATACCTGGGATTTGATGAGGACGATGCCAATACGATGTACCAAACTCTTGGATATTTTCTATTGCACATTGGGGACAAAACTTAATAGATAAAGACTCTTTTTCTTTGACACTTGTTAACTGACAAGCCCTGATGGCATAAGCGGCATTACTAGACACTAACCCTGTGGAAATAGTTGATTGGTAAGATGGCAAGAAATGAATAAACAAGGGCGCAAGCGTCTGATCACTCATCAGTTCAACTGACGACTCCAGGCTAAATTTACTGAGTTGAGAAAGTCCGGCAGTCAAATAGGGGTGAATAGTTACCTTGTGATTATCGAATACAGTCGAGAGATAATTCTCGATTGTCATGCCAGTTAAGGTGAAATGACGGACAAGACGGCTAAACAAGATTTCATTAGGAAAGGCTAGGGGAAGTATCATTCTTTCCCCCAAAATATATTATTAGTTACTCAGTGACTAAATTTTAGACGAAATTATGTAGATTGCAGTATTTAAGGTTGTGATAATCTTTTCGAAGGCTTTTAACACAGGTTATTTAACGGATCATCAAGCATTAATTTTTTTTGCCTCAAAAAGCTAATGGGATCTTCTAGCCCTGCGGCTTGTTGAAATATATCAGGATCTTTTATCCTATCGAGTAAATCAACTGCACCCAGTAACTCAATCAGTCTAGAGGAAAACTCTGGATGCTGCGGTTTTGTGATATCGCCTGTCTTATCAACGGTTAGCACTTTTTGCGTATCAACTTTCATACTGCGACGCTGTTTTCCCGTTGGTAACACAATAGAACTTATTAACTCTTTAACTTCATTGGTTTGTCGTGATAAACCACATGCAATAGCATTACCCGCTTCAAGGGTTGATACTGTAATTCTCTCATCGGCACTGCCTATCACTAAACGCTGCGCTTCTCGATAAGTACGGCTCGCCATATCAATATTACCTACAGATAGTAGGTGAAGGGAGTCATTAAGTTCATCTGTCAATTCTGTGTATACATTAGTCCACTGGTAGTTCCAAAGCTGGGCAATGAATGCATTCCACGAGGTACTTTCCTTCGCAAGAACTGACATTTTGTGATGATACCCGCTTTCAGCTCGTCTAGCGGCTTTTAGCTCTTTAACTAACGTCTGATCAAATGGAGGATTAGCAACAAAGAAAAGTGGTACTCCTAATTTGTTCACTAATCGATGCAAAAATTTAAGTAGATTATTCTCCCCCCCTGTTCGTTTAAACTGTAAATTTTGCATCTCATCAATAACTAACATTCCAAGAAAGCTAGATTTAATGCACTGCTCTAATTGGCGAACCAGTGCACCAATTGTTCCTGCTGGTTTAGTCTTTTCTCTATCCAATGAAAGATCTAACGCTGCTAAAATCTCTTCACACAAATCTCTTACGCTTGAATTACTCGGGCAATCGACCTTTATCCAAACAACTTGCTTCCTAAGATTTAAAGGATGGTCTTTGTATGAGTCATGTTCAATTACGCTAGGAAAGTAATTCAGCACTTGCTCAAGCATAGATGTTTTGCCTACACCGCTTTCTCCAATTAGCGTTAAACCCTCTCCTTTGGGTTGAAAGAAGCCTGTTCTTGGCTCTATTTCTGGTCTTTCATCAACCAAATAATGCAAATACTGGGCAGTGGTTGGACTTAGTGGGTTTTTCGCTGAATATCCCTTTTTAATTGCTCTTTCTATCGCTCTAAAGCAGGCTTCATAGTCTGTCAAAGGCTGCCTAAGTTCTTCAATTCTATTTAAGTACTCATCTCTTACTAAAGGGTTTGGATGCTCAGCAATATCTTCTGCATAATCAGGATAATTGCTGAAGACTTCCATAACGGTTTCCCAGGAGCTCTTTGGGGGGAGCGCTTCAATTAAAGGATTTCCTCGATGTTCCGGCAGTATTGCATCATGGTAAATTGCTTTAGTCGTTATCATGATGGATTTCCTTTTGTTTTTCTTTTCCTGCCAACTGGCAGAGAAACGACATTACCAACTATTTCATTTAATGACGTAGAATCGATAACGTTTTGTCTCTTTGTTTCTGCCTCGAGCACATTGGTTGTTGCTTTTAGCTCATCTTTGCGGTGTTGGCGGACATTTTTCGTTTTTTCAGCAAATGATATCTTTTCAGAGTTCTTGCTTCGTTCTTTAGCATGTTTAGACATCTGTTGACGACTTTGGTGATCATCAATAGATGCGACACTTATAGGTGCTAACTCTTTTTTTGAGTCTAACCAGTCTTGCATAAAGTCAGACTCATACATTGATTTATCTTTGAACATACGGCTACGAGGTAGCAGATGACAAAGTGTAAAGCCATGATTTTTATCTAGCCTCACATAAATATGGTTTGTAGTATTCTCATCGATTCGTGCTTCTAATCGCCATTGACCAGACGATCGAGCAACCGATGCTAAATTACGTTCTTCAACTTCTAAACATGAATAATACAACCCATTAAAATATATACCACTGCGTGTCATACTGACTTCAGCCGGAGGAAGTAAACGAGCGATAACCTCATCAGGAAGTGCAGCTTGAAGCTCATGTTTATGCTTAGCAAGATGAATCTTCCAATAATTGATAGGGGTTGGTGATAAGTCATTTTCGACTAGTAATGGACTTGAAAAAGCTAGGTCGTTAAAAATAGACCTATTATGCTCTAGAATGGTTTTTATTATTTCAGTAGTCACTTCTTTCAAAGTGTAGATAGCATCCTTTCTTGGGTCCCGACTACCTCTGACAATATCCCCCCCCCTCGTAGTCCCCAAAAATTCATGAATAACTTCTTTATTCAAAATATCAAAACGTTTCTCAACCACTCCTTTACGGTCCGGTCTGTAAGGAGGGGTAAACGATAGCTTAGTCATCGGATTGAGTGCAGTCTTAGGCTGTAAGCCAATCATCTCACCATTATCGCAAACGAGTTCCTTTGGAATATGTGAGCAAGGCCATTCTGAATCATCGATATCTACACCAAACTCTTTGCAATAGCGAGATTTAGGTAAAAAACTATTTGATAATGCTTGTCTAGCTGCACGCCATGAAGCATGGAAAAGCGATACATGCATGCCAACTATCATCCGGCTAGCTCTGTCGATAACAATGTAAATTGTTGGTCTACCTAATATATGCTGCGCCCCCAATTCAGAAACAATATGAACATCTGCGACTGTTGCATCGATCTCAAAGTGAGTTCCAGGTAAATAGCTATCCTGAATGACACTCCCTAATAAACCTCTTTTATTCCTGAGGTGATCATTTTCTGTTGTCCGGCCCTTAATGAACTCATCTTGGCTAAATATTTTCTTTGACCAATAGCTAAACTGTTTAAGCGTTGGTACAGCAGGCGGTTTACCACACGCATTAGCAATGCGAACTTCATCAGCATAACTATCTATTAGCATGTAATTATAAGTTTTTGATAACGTCAAGCGAGTCTGCTTTAGGTAGTATTTTTTCAGTGCTTTCTTAAACTTACTTTTGTCAATATCAGTGATTATGTATTTAACCGCTCTTTCTACCGCCACTGTTCTTGGTTGTTTAGGTGCGCCGAGTGGCTTGTCTGTTGGTATCCTATCCTTTCCCGAACCGCCGCTTTTAGAAAATGCAGGAAGAAGAGCCATTTTCTCCTGACCGTAACGCCAATATTGCGATAAAAGTCGGGATAATGCTTTACGATCGATATCTACTTTTTTTGCATACTCTGCAAGATGTGGAACACGTTTTTTCGTCGCGTAATCAAAAACAAAAGCCCGATCTGAAACAATATTTTCAATAAGTCCATAGTTTTTATCTCTACGGGCAATATGTTCCTCAGGGATATTCTCCTCTGCGACCAAAAGAAAACTTGGTAAAGTAAACTCCGATTTTTTGGCTTTCTTACTTTTTATATGTTCAATAAATGCTTCCATAGAAAAAACCAAAGGCCGAGAGGTTGGCGATTCGGTATTAAGGGGGAATAGGACGACAGATGTAACATCGTGCATAATTTCTAAAACACGGTATAAACCATCTTCAGCTAAATCAGAGCCTTTTAACTCCCAAACACTGTTTCTAGGAAATTCCATTCACTACGCCCTCTTTGCATATCTGCAATCGATTTAACATCTAAAATCCCTAATTCAGGAATGTATGATGATAAATCCACATCAATGAACTTATCTGCGATTAAGTAACGAATAAGTAATTGAGCCTCATCGTATGAAGCTATATTCATAGAAATCAATTTATTACAAAGATCTTCGAAAAAAAACTGGCCAACATTTATAACAGTTAATGCGCTATTTATCTGTCCATCAGAAAAATAAGGTGGATTTTCACGGAACGGGGCTGTTACCCAGTCAAGATTACGACTTTGTACTTTGGTTAACTCATTGCCAGTGAAGTAGCTAAACCTAACTCCAAGCAGTTCCCAACAAACTCTTTCAATATCAATCTTTTCGAGCACTCGTTGTTTATCAGATTCGCTTTCAGGTTTAACAGAAACTGCGTGATATGAAATGCCTTGAATAGAATCAATCGTAAGCAACTGATCCGTTGTCATAATGATTGGTTCTTTAGTTTTGGGATGGATAGGGTGCTTAACACCCAACATACTCGCCACTTTCTGCGTGTAGTTAAGAGGTAAAATTGGAAACTGCTCTCTTATATCAACGACACTGTCGGAGAACTCCGCTAAATAGAAAAACTCACTCTCGATTGAGGACATCATATGATGACTTCTCTGAGACTTTCTTCCTAAAATTATCGATCTAGTACCATGACTTTTCACATCCTGAATTCTCAGCCACGGCTTATAATCGGAACCTTGCCCAATTCCATACTTATTTTTTAAGGCTCGTTGATAATCTGGCAAAGATTCAAGCTTTCTTCCGCGTGACATAACATTTCCTGATATATTCCATCCAGAAAAAGCATAGTATCAAAAGTCACTACGGGCAAACTTTATTGTCTGAAAATATTCTTACGGGCAAACTTTAGTGCTTACGGGCAAACTTTATTGTCTCTACACACAACTATACAGCTTGCCCTGCGGCGACGCCGGATGCCCAGGCCCATTGAAAATTAAACCCGCCTAACCAACCACTTACGTCCATGACTTCACCAATAAAGTAGAGCCCTGCGACTTTGCTGGCTTCCATGGTTTTGGATGATAGCTCATTACTATCAATACCACCTAAGGTCACTTCGGCGGTGCGGTAGCCTTCAGTACCGTTCATCAATACTGTCCAGCGGTGGAGATCATCCACCAGTTTTGCGCGCTCGGCGTGCACTAGCTGATTTAACGCTTTATTCAACAGGGCTTCATCGAATAGCACTTCAACCAGCCGTTTAGGCAACCATTGGCTTAAGGTATTACGCAAACTCTGTTTAGGATGCGTGGCGAGCTGTTGCTCTAGCAATTGCGCCAAATCCATATTCGGCAAGAGATCGATTTCTATGGTTTCGCCCGCCTTCCAATAGTTGGAAATCTGCAAAATAGCAGGGCCAGATAAGCCGCGGTGAGTGAATAACAGCGCTTCGCTGAACGCAGTGCCATCTTTAGCGGTAATGCGGCTCGGTACGGCAATGCCTGACAGAGGTTCGAAACGAATTTTATCTTCACTGTGCCAGGTAAACGGCACTAGACCCGCGTGAGTTGGCAATACTTTAAGGCCAAACTGCTCGGCCAGTTGATAACCGTAAGGCGTAGCGCCGAGTTTAGGCATGGATAAGCCGCCCGTGGCGATAACCAGTGAGTCGCAGCTCAGTTCGCCGTTAGAAGTGTTGAGCTCAAAGCGCCCTGCCTCGGTCTTTTTAACGGCCAGAATATCGCTGCGCAACTTAATCGTCACGCCTGCCCATTCACACTCGGTCAATAGCATAGTGACTATCTCTTTGGCCGAGTCATTGCAGAACAATTGGCCGTGATCGCGTTCGTGGTATTCAATGCCGTGGCGCTCGACCAGTTCAATAAACTGCTGCGACGGATAACGCGCGAGTGCCGACTTAACAAAGTGGGGATTACCACAGAGAAAGTTAGCGGGCTCGACTTTAAGGTTGGTGAAGTTACAACGCCCGCCGCCGCTGATGAGGATTTTACGCCCAGCTTGCTTGGCATTGTCGAGTACGAGTACATCACGGCCTCGGTAACCTGCGGTCGCTGCACACATCAATCCCGCGGCGCCGGCTCCGATAATAATGACATCATGATGTTTCACGCTCTTACTCCACACAGATAAATTGATTGGTATTGACTGCCAACAGGCAGTTTGCTGACTAGCTAACCTTTAGCAAGCAAGTCAGCAACCGCGAAACGGAGCAAAGATAAGCTCAAACGCTAGACACAAATCCCCTCTTTCACCACCTGACCTCCAGGGATGGAGGAAATGCTCGTCTGATGTCGGGAACATCAAGGGCCTTGGCGACCGGGGATACATCTTGCACACCAGAAGTCCGGGCACAAAAAAGGGCGCTATTTTAGCACCCTTTCCTTTATTCGGCATTACAGCATCATCACGGCTCGCGGTTTATTGCGTCGGCGTTTCTGATTTCTTTTCTCTGCTGAGCAATTCTTTCGCAGCATCGACCGGCGCTTTGCCTTGATACAAGACTTGGTAAATCTGCTCAGTGATTGGCATTTCAACCCCGAGGCGTTTCGCAAGCGTAAACACTTCTTTGGTATTGCGATAACCTTCAACCACTTGGCCAATTTCAGCCTGTGCTGTCATCACATCACAGCCTTTACCTAAGGCTAAACCGAAACGACGGTTACGGGATTGGTTGTCGGTACAGGTCAACACTAAGTCGCCTAACCCCGCCATGCCCATAAAGGTGGCTGCATTGGCACCTAAGGCTTCGCCTAAACGCGTCAATTCGACTAAACCACGGGTAATCAAGGCTGTTCTGGCATTGGCACCAAAGCCGATACCGTCGGACATGCCCGCGCCAATCGCGATCACGTTCTTTACCGCGCCGCCCAGTTGCAGTCCGGTAAAGTCGTCATTGGCGTAAACCCGCAAACGTTTAGGGCTATGTAACAGCTCGACGAGATCGTTAGTGAACGTAGGACAAGTGCCCGCGACCGAAATGGCCGTAGGTAAACCCATGGCGAGTTCTTTCGCGAAGGTCGGCCCAGATAACACCGCCAGCGGATATTGCTCACCTAACACATCACGGGCCACATCTTGCAGCAAACGTCCGGTTTCAGGCTCGAGCCCTTTCGTTGCCCATACGATGCGCGCATCGCTACGGAGTAACGGTTTAGCTTGCTCAAGCACAGTACCAAACACATGGCTTGGCACGACCACTAACACATTGTTGCTGGCGGCTAAGGCTTTAGCTAAATCGGCTTCGATCTGTAAACAATCAGGAAACGCAATACCAGGCAAAAAAGCTTGGTTGCACTTGTCTTGAGCGAGCGTTTGCATGTGGACAGGATCGTGTCCCCATAACAAGGTCTTATGACCGTTGCTGGCTAAAGAAATGGCAAGGGCGGAGCCATAAGAGCCCGCCCCTAATACCGTGATATCGGCAGAGTTTTTCATGTAATTAAGCGTTAGCTTCTTCGGCAGCTGGTGCAGTCGCAGCAGCTTGACGTTGTTGCACGTATTGGGCAAACAGCGCATCGAAGTTAACAGGTGCTAAGTTCAGTTGTGGGAAAGTACCACGACCAACTAAGCTGCCCACGGTTTCGCGAGCATATGGGAATAGGATGTTAGGGCAGTATGCACCTAATGAATGGGCCAGTTGTGGCTCAGTCAGACCAGTGATAGAGAAGATACCGGCTTGTTGAACTTCACATAGGAAAGCGGTATCGCCACCGTTTTGTGCAGTCACAGTTAAAGACAGGACAACTTCATACACATCATCAGCTAATTTAGCGCTGCGCGTGTCTAAATCTAACTTAACTTCTGGGTTCCATTCTTTTTGGAATACCGCTGGGCTGTTAGGCGTTTCGAAAGACACATCTTTAGTGTAAACACGTTGGATGTTGAATTGTGGGGCTTGTTGTTCGTTGTTTGCTACTTCAGCCATAATTTCCTACCTATCCTATCAATGTTGTATCGGCTTTTCGTTGAAAGCCAATTATTATTTGAAAGCCAATTACTATATGAACGTAAATTGGCTCGGGGCTTATGTTACTCAAGGCCTATATCAGATCTCGGTATCATCCCAACTTGTACCCATATTCGGGTATCGATCGAACCAGTCTAAAAACTTACATTAAGCCCTTAGCGACCGTAGGATCAGTATGCCAAACAATGATGACTTTATTACTGCACTATCCACTGGATTGAGTGCAGCTTAAATCATAACTGCCGCCGACAACTTATCTTTTGCTTTTTGAAACAGGCATATTTGCTGCCTGCCATTCACCCATACCACCTTTCAAGTTGTACAGGTTTTCAAAACCTTGCTTACTCAAAAGCTGAGCGGCTTGAGACGAGGTCATGCCAGCATTGCATACCAATATAATGGGACTGGCTTTATACTTTTCAAGGGCTGAGATCTGATTATTTTTAATATCGGCGAGCGTAACGTTAAGTGCATCAACAATATGGCCCTTGCGGAACTCGTCATTCGAGCGCACATCAACCACTTTAGCATCCTGTCTATTCACCATAATCGTTAATTCTTGATGAGAAATACTTTTGATTTTTGACATGCTCGATTTGATGATACTCGCGACAAGCACAACAAATAATCCCACCCAAGCCAGACTGAGCATTGAGTGAGCTTTAAAAAATTCGATATATTCTTGCATGATGATTGCCCGCATAAATGGCGAAAATTCGATAAGGGCACAGAGTATACCGATTGCCTTGGCAGAATGCAGCAGTTTAGTCACAGTTCGAGATCGCACTTTTAGTGCAATTGACTCTGTACTTGTCACAAGCCACTCACAGAATCGGGCGAATTAGTGATTCGATGACCTTAATCGGGGTAAAGCGCTTTTTCATACCCCGCTAACGTAGTAATATTTGACCAATTTCAGATTTCTATCGCTTCTATAAAACTTAAAGGTATCACTATGACGACAGCTAAACGTCCGCTCGCGTTGTTGATCCTCGATGGCTGGGGCTACCGTGAAAACACGCATAATAATGCGATTTTCCACGCCAAGACTCCGGTACTCGACCGTCTCAACGCTAAATATCCCCATAGTTTGATTTCAGGTTCTGGCTTAGATGTTGGCTTACCTGATGGCCAGATGGGAAATTCTGAAGTTGGCCATATTAACTTAGGCTCTGGCCGTGTGGTTTATCAAGAACTCACTCGTATCAGTAAAGCCATTGCAGATCATGAGTTTGAAAAAAATCCTGCGCTATGTGATGCGGTAGACTCAGCCATCAAAGCTGGCGGAGCTGTGCACATTATGGGCTTGCTTTCCCCCGGCGGCGTCCACAGCCATGAAGAGCATATCGAAGCTATGTGCCGTATGGCCGTTGCGCGCGGTGCAACTCAGGTTTATCTGCACGCTTTCCTCGACGGACGCGATACGCCACCGCGCAGCGCTAAGGGCAGCTTGAGCCATTTTGATGATCTGTTTACTACATTAGGCCATGGCCGTATCGCATCGATTATTGGTCGTTACTTTGCTATGGACAGGGATAATCGTTGGGATCGCGTGTCGCAAGCCTACGATTTAATCACCCAAGGCAAGTCAAAATTCCAATACGACAATGCCGTTACAGCATTAGAAGCGGCTTACGAGCGTAACGAGAACGACGAATTCGTCTCTTCATCGGCGATCACAGATGCCAACGGTCAAGTTGCGACCTTAAAAGACGGCGATGCCCTGATTTTTATGAACTTCCGTGCTGACCGTGCCCGTCAAATCACCCGTAGCTTTATTCACCCAGACTTCGATGGTTTCGAACGCGCTGTTATGCCGAAAATGTACTTCGTCACTTTGACTGAGTATGCTGGCGACATCACAGCACCTATCGCTTATCCATCTGAAAACTTAGTGAATACCTTAGGTGAAGTGCTGCAGAAACAAGGTCGTACTCAGCTGCGTATCTCTGAAACTGAGAAATACGCCCATGTGACTTTCTTCTTTAACGGCGGTAAAGAAGAGCCATTCGAGGGAGAAGATCGCATCCTAATCAACTCGCCTAAAGTGGCAACTTACGATCTACAGCCTGAGATGAGTTCAGCTGAGCTGACTGACAAGTTAGTCGCAGCAATTGAATCAACTAAGTACGACGTGATCATCTGTAACTACCCCAATGGTGACATGGTTGGCCACACAGGTAATTTCGATGCCGCCGTTAAGGCTTGTGAAGCTGTCGACGCTTGTATCGGCCGTGTGGTTGATGCGCTGGCGAAAGTGGGCGGAGAATGTATTATTACCGCCGACCACGGCAATGCCGAGCAAATGACCGACGAAACCACAGGTCAGGCTCACACGGCCCACACCAGTGAACTCGTGCCTTTCGTCTTTGTTGGACGCGATGCGACCATAGATGAAGGTGGTAAACTCAGCGATGTTGCACCAACCATCCTGACCTTGATCGGCGAAGCCATTCCAGCTGAGATGACGGGCAAACCCTTAATCCACATAAAAGAGTAACCGTTACCTAGTGAGCACTCGACTCCTTGTTAAAGCCAGCATTATTGCTGGCTTTATGATGTTATCTTTCTCGGCACACGCTTCTGATTTGGAGAAGCGTAAGTCCGAGTTAAAATCAATCCAAACGCAAATAAATCAACAACAAAGCGCATTAAAAACCACCAGTAAACAAAGAGAAAAGCTGCTGTCATTGCTGCGTAGCGATGAAGAAGCGATTGCGTCAGCTGCCAAAAAAGTCAACAGCACCAAAAATAGCTTAGCGCAAATCGACACTAAACTTGCCGAGCTAAAACAACGTCAAGATGAGTTAGAAACGCTTAAAGTGACTCAACAACAAACACTGTCGAAACAGCTGTCGAGCGCCTATCTTGCCGGTAATCACGATTACACTAAGATGATGCTTAATCAGCAAAGTCCCGCCACTATCGAGCGTATGTTGGCTTATTACCAATACCTCAATAAAGCGCGGATGAAGTCGATCAACGAATTAAAGCAAACCTTGACCGAGCTAGATGAGATCAAGGTGTCGCAAACGAGTAAGCAAAAGCAATTAACGAAACTAGTGGCCGAACAACAAGTACAAGCTAAACGTTTGAGCCAAGAGCAAGATCAGCGTCAACTGACCATCAAAGAGCTGCAACGCACCTTAAATTCTAAGGGTGCAGAGCTTGAGCAGTTGCAAATTGAAGAGGCCAGCTTAAAGCGCGTCGTTGAACAAGCGCTCCGGGCCATGAAAGATAACCCCTCGATGGAAGGCTTTGGTAAACAAAGTGGCAAACTTAAATGGCCAACTAAAGGTCGTGTGAGTGCTAGCTTTGGTAGCCAACGTTCCGGTCAAGTAGTATGGAAAGGCACTATGTTGTCTGCACCAGAAGGGCAAAATATTCGAGCAGTTTCAGGTGGTAAAGTCATTTATGCCGACTGGTTACGCGGTTTTGGTCTTGTCATGGTCATCGATCACGGGAAAGGTTATATGAGTCTTTACGGTCATGCTCAAACCCTACTAAAAAGCCCTGGTGAGATGGTAAAAAGCGGTGAAGCGATTGCTTTAGTCGGACGTTCAGGTGGACAGAGCGAGCCTGGCCTATACTTTGAAATAAGGCATAAAGGGCAAGCCGTCGATCCAGCGAAATACTGTCGCTAATCATAACGGTCCCCTTATCACAGGGGACCGTTATGAAATACATGATCCGCTATATCAGTTGCGTTGGATTAGGTCTCACTTTAGGCCTATCCATCAGCCTCTCCAGCCAAGAGAATGCAAAATCCTACCGCGACAACTTTGACTATCCATTACTACAAGATGTACTTGAAACGGTTGAAACTTACTATATCAAAACCGTTCCCAAAGAAGAGTTAGTGCAGGCCGCCATCAAAGGCATTTTTGAACATCTCGACCCCTATTCCAGCTTCCTAAATCATCAAGAATTACTCGATCTTAAAGATTCTAATCGCGGCGAGTATTTTGGTTTCGGTTTCGAAGTCGCGGCCCAAAAAGACCACATCAGCATCATAGCCCCCTTTGCCCATTCTCCCGCAGAGCAAGCGGGAATACGTGCGGGCGATATTATTATTAAACTTAACGACACCCTGGCGACTGAAACGAATCTAGCCGATATCCTTACTGAAATAAAAAGACATAGTCTCAATAATCAGAGTATTAACTTAGAGCTAAAACACAGTAATGACGATGCCACCTTTAAAGTGTCACTCAAGCCAAGCAATATCACTATAGAGTCGGTCAGCACTCAACTGCTTGATGGCAATATTGGCTATGTCAGATTAAGCAACTTCCAAGAAAACTCGACCGAAGATATGGTGCGCTCGCTCAGCCAATGGCAAAACAAACCGCTCGCCGGACTCATCTTAGATTTACGTAATAATCCCGGCGGCCTGCTCGACCAAGCGGTTAAAATTGCGGATCTCTTTCTCGCTAAAGGACGCATAGTCTCAACTTCTGGCCGCTTCTTCGACGCCAACTCTGACTACTATGCCTCACCGCAAACCATGCTGACTAACGTGCCTATGCTAGTGTTAATCAACAAAGGTTCGGCCTCTGCATCCGAAGTTCTCGCCGCCGCATTACAAGAAAATGGTCGTGCCAAACTCTTAGGTGAGACCAGTTTTGGCAAAGGTACTGTACAAAGCCTGATCCCCATCTTAGAAGATGGTAACGCGATTAAACTCACAATTGCCCAGTACAATACTCCTAGAGGTGAAAACATTCATAACATAGGGATCATCCCTGACATAAAAATTGCCGCCGAAACTGGTCCCAGCGTTGGTAATTTAGCTATAATCGACGCCCTATCAGCCCATGCATCACTGGCCCAAGATCATCAAGTGACCTCTGCCATTGCATGGATACAGCACCATGACGAATAAGAAGAAATTGTGCGCTTACTTTATTCCTTGGCCCTATTGGCCCTAAGCATTTCTCAAAGCTATGCTGCCCAGCTTGCACTCATTATTGATGACATAGGTTATCGTCATACAGATAAAGCCGTACTGGCACTGCCCAATACAGTAACACTCGCTGTATTACCCCATACCCCACTTGGCAAAGAACTCGCTAACGCAGGACACCAAAAAGGCCACGAAATTATGCTACATCTTCCCATGCAGGCGCTTAATGGTAAGACATTAGGGCTGGGGGGGTTAACCAATACGATGACTGAGGCACAAATTCGCACCAGTGTTATTGATGCGATTAACAGCGTTCCCTTTGCCAAAGGTGCCAATAACCACATGGGGAGTCTATTAACTCAACTGGACGATCCCATGCTATGGGTCATGGAAACACTCAAACAAAAGCAGCTATATTTTGTCGATAGTATGACAACACGATTCACTAAGGCAGGGGATAACGCAGATAAGCTAGGCATTCCTTTACTAAAACGCCAACTGTTTCTAGACAATGATACCAGTGCCAATGCACTCGAGAGACAATTTAACTTAATGATAAGTCAGGCACATACCCAAGGTAGCTTGGTGGCGATTGCCCATCCCTATCCAGAAACTATGCGCTTCTTAGAGGCTAACCTACACAGACTTAAAACCGAGGGGATTGATCTAGTGCCAGCATCGAGTTTGCTCCCCATCGGTATTGCACTTAAAAGTGGTACTAATCCAGTTGCAGTACTGAAATAGAAAAGTCTGGCAGCAAGGCAACTAACTCATCACGGTTACTCACAATATCCAGCAAAGTATATTGATCCAGCACATTCAAATAAGCTTCAACAGCCTGGGCTAACACGCCTTTAAGCTTACAGGCTGGTGTAAATCGGCAGTAAGGTTTGCTGCAATCAATCGGTGCGAGTGAGTTTTCTAATACTCGAACTAACTGGCCTAGGTTAATCTCACTCGCAGGCTTACCCAAACGGAAACCGCCCATCTTACCGCGGATGGTTTCAAGGTAACCCATCTTGCCTAAATGATGCACTATCTTAGAAACATGATTTGGTGACAGATCAAACACCTGCGTAATTTCAGCAATCCTAAATAAAGTTGTTCTATCTGGCTGAACCGCTAAATACATCAGGGTACGAACGCCAAAATCGGTATAACGAGTTAACTGCATATTTCACCTGTCAGCGATAAACTTAATGAGAGGTCTGAGATTCGAGTTGGGTAATCAACCAAAGCGCCTCTTCGTTCGAATGACCACAAACATCTTCAGATGCATCGAAATCACTACAAACCGCAGGACGATCGGGCGAGCCGAAAATCAAACATAAATTGGCATCGCTCAATTGCACACAACGCTCACCCGCCGCCTTACCCTTTGGCATACCGGGAATACTGCTGCTTATTGAAGGCGCAATACAACAAGCACCACACCCAAGACGACAATTCATTTTCGTTACTCATGAAAGACATAAGGCATTATACCGTTTAATTTGTCCGAGATCAGTGTCACAGGTCAATACTGCCAAGTCGCGCACAGGAGGTTTTCAGAACGTGAAAGAAACAATATCGATAAAGTGGAATAAAGATCGGCAAAAAAGTAGGTTTTGATTTTTAACATTGAAGCGAAAGCTTCATATTCTGATAAGGATGTCATCTACATGATGGCCGAGTATGAGGATAACCACATGCTTCGAGCCCGAAGCATTAGCGTCACTGACACGAATTATCCGCGACGCCATAACGAAAAAAGCCTCATCTTTCGATGAGGCTTATCTCTTAATGTTGGCGGAGCGGACGGGACTCGAACCCGCGACCCCCGGCGTGACAGGCCGGTATTCTAACCAACTGAACTACCGCTCCTTTAGCTTAACGTCTACACGTTAACCTAAATTAGGCGCTTGGCGATGACCTACTCTCACATGGGGAGACCCCACACTACCATCGGCGCGTTTGCGTTTCACTTCTGAGTTCGGGATGGGAT
>NZ_JAKKRZ010000043.1:0-22613 GCF_025653725.1 Shewanella sp. SM74
CTAAAGACCGTGCCTAAAGACCGTGCTCCAATGACCGAACTCTTTAGGTAAATCTCGCCAAGGGATACCTGTTCTAAGGCGGTAAAGAATACCTTCGAATGTTTGTCTATGTTCAGGTTTGTCATAAACACGGCCTGTGCTTTTCATTAAATGAAATAGCTTTTCCCAGCGTGCATCGGTTAGCATAAGTCTTGGCATGGCTTGAGGTTATGGTTACTTTTGGCGAAGCAAATTATAACGTCTTGCCATGCTGTCTAAAAATCACTCTCGAAAGATCAACAGACCCTAATTACTGGCTTTAAGATAAGTTATGCGCCTGAAACTCACTTTGGGGCAACAGCGCGTTAAGATTGAGAACATCTATATTAAAAATATCTTGGGTTTACGCCACGTACCACGCAAAGGTATTCAACCACTTATGCCAAGTTGTATGTTCCATACGATCTCATATGTCGGTCTTTACGTGACAACGCAGCAGATTATGTTTATGCCAAAAAATATTCTGTCGCTTTACCCATTTTTTCACGTCCGAGTATTCCAGCAGTAACCATATCATCAAGTTTTTGCTTTACCGTGTTGTAACTTACCCCCAGCAATCTTTCAGTCTCTCTCGCTGTAATCGTAGGTTTTTTTCGATAACGAGGCTCACCAGCAACAAAGCCAATAATTTTTTTCTCAATATCTTCTAAGCCAGAATACTGCTCGTCTAATTCATTCATTCGATATGCTGCACCTTCATATATAGACATAAATTCAGCAATGGCCCGATGGATAACACTTAACTGATATTTGATAAAATACGTTAAATCTAAGTTGTCATGCTCACAATCCAAATAGCTTTGGCCATATTGAATTGGCGCTTTTTTCAATAATGCTGAAATCGCAATGTAACGGAATCCGGTATAGCCACACTTAAACATATACCAATAGAACAAAGCTCTTGCCACCCGACCATTACCATCAAGGAAGGGATGAACATAGCCGATCACAAAATGCAGAGTAATGGCCCGTATAACGGGATGAATCTGATCGTCAGTCGAGTTTAGCCAATTCGCTACCCGAGACAATAAGCGCTCAATAGCATCATGCTTTGGCGGCTGATGAACGGTTTCACCAATAGAGTTAACCACAACCACATTGTCTCGGATCCTAAATGCTCCCGATGTGTACTTTTTCTGTTCTAGAGTTTGGGTACCAACCTTATGCAGCTCTTGTATCAACCCAATACTAAGTGGCTCATCTTTGAGATCCCACGCAGCTTGCATTAAATCAACGTTCCCCGAAATCATGCGTTCGTCTTCTGTGCGAGGCTTACGCTTTTTCCTGAGCATTTCTTTTGCAAGAATAGTCGTTGTCGCGGCCCCCTCTAATTGACTACTGGATATCGCCTCATCATCAATTAAGTTGTTTTTTAAGTGCTCGAAATGCGCGCTCTCTCCTATCTGCTCAAGAATCCCAAGCATCGCACCATGAGTGGTATAGCGATCAATCTGCGATAAAACACGACTAAACTCATGCAGGTTATTGAATCGGCAATTTGTAATAAAATCTGGGGATTGTAACAACGCTTGATTAACGGACTCAGGCAGATCGGGCGGTAATGGCTTATCTTCTAATGGCGCTAGATTTATTAATGCGTTATTTCGAGACAACCGCATTAGCCACCAGCAGTATTTGGCGTCTAAGCCAGACTTGACTCTGCGCCTAAATTCATTAAATGAATGGTACTCATCAAGCAGGTAAATGTAGTCCTTGTATTTATTGGGATCATCACCCTGATTGCCAATCTCAAGTAAAACATCGCCTATCGTCTCAAAAGGACACTCAGGCGGAGCTAAATACTTACCAGGCATGATTTTCATCTCAATAAACAAATTTATTGAGATGAGATTAATCAAGTTAGTACAATTTAGCCAGCTTTTGTTACATAGAACCTCAGTCTCAACCTTGCTGTCATAACGTTCATATGCTTCATTGAACAAGTTTAGATAAGACAAACTTGCATAACAGGAGTAAATGGCTTTTTACACTAAGGAGCAATAACAATATAGAATATAATGACTGGGATTAAGCACCATTTAGTCGTGTATCACAGAACCACTAGCATTATCTTTCGCCACCCACTTATACAAACTGCTCGTCAATTGCCGACAGCATGATGGCCAGTTCATCAGCACGGGCAAGCACTGCTGTGGCACACCAACGTTGACCACCAAATAGCATCGCTAAGCCAGGTTATAATGCAACTTGTACGCAAACGAACAATAGCCGTATTCTTTTATCAGTCTTGCAACGTTAGGTACATTTTCACGTAAGACCTCAGCAGCATCAAATGCGGGCATATCAAGCTTATTGGCATCGTTTTTTGTCTCTATTTCAATTAGGCATTTTCTTATCTCATCGAATGAAAAAAACGTTAACCCTATTGAGAAGTAGGGGCCCGCAAAGTCCTTAATCACTTCTTCAGTACCTGATGCAATGATGTAAGTTAGCCCTTCTCCTGTCGCAAAATACTCACCAAAACCGATAATGTTCTGCTTCATAACGCCTCCATTATTGAAAAATGATCATCTGTATTACTGTACTCATCAATCACATTGTTCGCTTAACTCACAAATTCAACAACCGAATCTCCCGCCTCAGGAACCAACATCTTCATGATTTTCATTGATTGCGGGGACAGACAATACTGATACTGTCTGAGATTAAAACTCGAAAACCTCAACTGAGTCCCATCAAGGGTAAAGCCTTTCACATACAAAAACTCACGATCGCCACTGATGATGTGAGCAAATTGCGAATCTGGTCCCAACTTCGCGGCGCCATAACGGATTAAGGCAATGACATCATGACTATCGACTCTATGAATGTCTCCACGGAATTGATGCTTAATAGTAGGTGTTAGATTGACAACATTGAGCCGCATAGCCTTAATGATGGTCGCTACGACATCATGATAAGACTCAGCGGCAACATCCAGAGGAAAACGGCGCCATTGCGTGCTAGGGCGATTAACGCGAAAAGACACACATAATGCCTCATGTGCAAAATACTCACCTGGATGAACAAGATATGCTTTAGACGCAAATTCTTGTTTGACTCGCTTAATCTCAGTATCACTCACTCGAAAATGAACAGATAACTGGATATACATGCCACGACTCGGTTCAATTAAAAATATTTCCCCCCAACGTGTGACTTGAATATCAAACTGATGCATCTTCAACTGCTTAAACAATGCCTTAATAAAGATCATGACACTCACAAACAACTCACCAGAAACGTCGATGCCACCGACTGTCATAGGATGAAATGGTAGGATCGCTCTGCACTTTCTGCTTGTGCGTAGCTGCTTCAACTTGCTTTCAATGTTCATCACGTAATACCTTTAATGCTATGCGTTCTTCACGTTTTCCCAGTACGCCTTTTTGAGTAACGTGAGTCCCATTGATAAACAACCACCCATCCGAATAACTCGCAGACGCCACCACCAGCTGAATCGTTTTGCCTCTTTTCAGCACATTTGATGCAACCCAATCACCGACTTGTACCTGAAAGCATTGATAGAGGATCTGTAGACTTAACGTCTCAATATCTCGCTCTAATTGCTCATACTGATAGATAAACACACTCGCTTCCTGCTTCAACCGTTGCTGATGGGCCTCTAAATCCACATCAATCACCGACGTCACCTCATCAAGATCGCTCATCACATCGGCTAATCGTTCCAACGCACAGGCCTGATCTATTCGGCGACTGACCTCCGCTGCCTTGGACACAATCTCATCAATTAACCCCTTCACTCGAGGATGATAATGCACCACAGGGTCAATATTTTTGAATTCGCCTTGATTGAATAACAGCTCCGCAATAGGGATCGCACTGGACTGAAATTGAGGGGCATCATAGGGCAGTAGATAACCAGTAAAATAGATCGTCTTATGAGTCACATGTATCAAACTTTTCACCTGCGAGTAGTAACGATCACCTAACTCAAAGAACCACCGAGCATCAGGGTACACCTTACTCACTTGGCATAAATCCAATGCCATCAACTGCTGCCGTAAATGCACCACCAGCGCCACAAGTTCATCATTCACATTGCAATGACAAAACAAAGGTTGAATACCACGCTGGCTGTGCAGCCCTGGATGTTCAACAACATAAAGCGGTGTGGCCTTCAAACAATACACTCGCTTTTTATTCATATGCTCCATTTCGACACTCCCTCCATAACATGTAAAAACGCCCCTTATCACCTCAATTTCGCGCCAACCGTAAACCGTAAACCGTAAACCGTCCATCATCAAGCCCAAAAACTGCATATTCTGAAACAAACTTTCAGCTCATTTCGCTGTCATTCAATGCACCATCACGTCTTAAAATACGCCTTATCGCCCCCCAATCCCATCAACCGCCTATCAACACTGCTAAACTTGCCGATTTACCATAACGTGCCATTGCGCGCAGCTACCCCAATTATCCCCTCACCCCCAGCGTCACCAGTAGCGCCCGCGTCAATGGCAACTTATCAAGGCGCTTACTCAAATACCCCCGATCACGCACCTTCGCCGCAATCACCGTCAACGACATTAACGTCGCGCCCTCAAGCTCACTAATCGCCTTAACCAACCGCATGTCTTCAGCAGCCCAGTCCTTGCGCGGCCTCAATGGCTTCAACGCTGAGGGCAAAATGGCTTCAAGGCCCTCACGATCATGGTGATATAAATGAAAGAACGCCCGGCTGTGATGCGCTTTGATGTCTTTTCTACACCACAAGGGATGACATTGACGCGCATCAAGCAGCTCCACAACGGCATCCGAGTGCTTTCTCTGTGCACTCAATTGCTGGCGCCATAACACCAATCCAGGCGTATTAGAGATCAGTTGTTCCACATAGCCCACACCGACCCCAACAGCATGCGCAATATCATGCCGATGCCGCCCAAGCTGGGCTAACAACAGCACCCAATGACGCTGTCTGTGCGAAAACGCATTGGCATTGCTGGCATGCTTTATCCCTGCAAGCTCTGCAATACGGCGGATATAACAGCGACTACGCCCAGTCATCGTCTCAATCTGCGCCATACTGAAATCCTCAGACAACAGAGACAAAATACGCTCACGATCATCATTAACCACTACTGGTGCATTAAAGGCGGGCATCAGCTGAAAGGGGCTTTCTTGACCTAAAAATCCGCGAGGATCGTTATCAAACAACCAAAATCCTAAAATCAGATGCTTAAACGGATGATTTAGGGTTCGGGTTTTATCGCGAATTAACGACCCCAGAAAACGCTCGCCAAACTCAAAGGTGCTTTCAAGATCAAACACCATGTCTTGGTAACACGCTGAAATGGCACGCACCAACATGGCCATGCGGATCTGCCCTGAGCGCGTCATAAATCCCTTATGCATTAATTGCTGTTGATAGTGGGTATGCAGCAAGGCTAGATCACATGGCTCATTTTTAATGAGCGCTAATGTATCCCAACAAAACTGGGCGAAATCGATACTCTGCTGATGTTCAACCCGATAGACATGAGGAGTCATGGCGGCATGATGAAACGTCAACCGCCGATCCAGTCCGGCATCGCCATTGGCTAACACCACCAGCAGACAATGATGAATAGGGCAAACGATGAGGCCCGGAATTTGATGACGGATATCAAGCATCGGAATCCCAGTGTTATGTCGGTGTTCAGACAAACACAGTGGACACACCCGATGGCCAGCAGAGAAATTGAGCCTCGCATGGGGAATGTTGGCAGTAATGACCGGATTACCCTTGCCATGAAGCATCACAGACAACAGCTTTTGCTCTGCATCATGACCAAAAAACTGAAATAGCGGATATAACGTGTGATGAACTAACCACTGCTGTGCGGTGAGCCCACCGTGGCCGGCTAAATAGTCGATAGAGTGAGGAAGATAGGGATGCAGACGAATTTTGGGTTGTTGAAAGAGTGTTTGATAGGTGCTTTTTTCATGTCCCACACTGCACGTTAAATGATATCGCACCACCCAGCTGAATATTGATTCGTTAGCGAGAGGGGCGAGATGATTCATAGTAAATGTTGGCACTCTGACAATTCATTGCGCAGCCAGAAAATAATCGCCAACCAAAAAAGCGGGTGTCGTATTTTGGCACTATTAACTTGGCCAGATAACGTCGCCCAAATAATATTGGTTTGCCTGCTTCGTCCAAGTCTTTGCGATGAAAACAACCCTGCCATGCACTCCTGACCTAAATCCTGGGTCATTTGCTTCGCTAGTTGATCGAACCGTGTGCGCTCGCTCTGCTTCAGGGGTAATTGCGACTCACAATCCAAATATCGGCGAATTTGCACTTTAACTCGATTGGGCCAAAGTGGATCGGCTTTTATCGTTTGATCAACGCGATAGATAAACGGCTGCCATGCAACCTCCCAAGGTTGTAGCGTCATCGGCTCTGCACTATCGAGCCAATGATGCGGTAAGGTGAATGGCAACACCTTTAACTCATCATGGGTGTGCAAAATCTGATCATGAATAGGGCATATTTTGGCGCCACAAAGGTGATGAGCACTATGCCAATAGGAGACACCATACAGTGCTTTATCTGCAGCAACACATTGTGGGCAAAACCGCCAACGCTTATCAATGTTAATACCTGCTAGAGCGTTGTGGTTGGGCATAGTATATTCCGCCCCACAGAGAGGCGTACTCAATAACCAGAGCGATACGGGCGTATGCGCTAGTTGAGTATGTAGGATTTGCTCAGGCGACAAAGCCATTTTTCGAATAATACTCAGGAGATCTTTATTTAATGGCAATTGTGAATGCATTTGATGATACACAATGTCATTTATCTCAAAAAATCGCTTTGTATTAATGTGCATTTGCCCCGATAACATACGTTCTCGAATAAATGCACTATAGACATACTCATCGGGTAACAAACCTACGCGGATCATTCGTCATGTTCCAACGTTTGTGGTGAACGTTTTGACTCGCGTTTACTATCTAAATCCATTTTAATTTTTGCTAATTTTTGTAAATCCGCTTCAGAGAATTCATTCGACGTTATCAAGTTATCAATATCATTCTTAACAGCATGAGCGGTATCAGACGTTAATTCAGATGATGACATAAAACTCTGTAGATGTTTGATTGCTAGTGTGTTATTTCCAGAGTCAAGGTATTGCTGCACCGTCAACAAATCTGAGTGTCGCCCTTTTTTACCTTGATTAATATTACGTGTAACCATGCGCATGAGCGGGAAGCGTTTTTTAAACGTTTGCTGAATCAATTTCAGCGAAAATGTTTCTTTGCCACTGCGTATCGCTTCAATGAGACATGACTCCCACAGAGTAATTAGAATTGATGGGACACCCGCTGAGAGCTCAAATAACAACGCGACCATATCATCATTGATTTCAACCGGCTTTTTGAGCGGTTGATACGCAAATAACGCCTTCATGAATCGTTCACAATCATGTTGTTGAGTGAATCGTGACAACTCAAATGTGGACCCTATACGTCGTTTATGGCGGCCTTTTTTATCAAAAATCAACAGCGTATCTGGAGTACCTATTTTCACATTGGGAATAGACAACGTATTGGTCAGCTCATCAAAAAACTGTATCATTTCTTCGCTATAACGTTTCGAGGCCACCTGTAAATTTTGAAATTCATCAATGATCAGCAAGCCAACATGATGTCTTATTAATACGCTACGCAGAATTCCCATCATGCTGGAAATATCTAAAAATTTCCCACTCGTTTTCTTCACAGATTGCGCGTAGCCAGTTTTACCGTAACGACTCGCCGCAAGCGCGTTATCAACTTCACTTAGTATCTGATAGATAAGTCCTGGGCGACTAGCGTTATGCGGCATATCGACTTTGATATAAGTGATCTGTGGCTCATTCAACGAATCAGTTTGATGCTCAATAACAGTAGGAAATAGATTCGTCAGAATAGACTCAATCGCTCGAGACTTACCGTTTCCAGATATGCCGGTCATGAACATTGCATCGGCGGTGGTTGTAGTACCTACCATATCTAAAAGAGGACGCTTAATATTTTCAATATCAATATGGCTATCAGCAATATCATAGCTCCACGCAATGACTTCAACGCGTGTTGGATTTCTGTCGACATAGCCATGACACATCAGATCGTACAATTCATTGTACAAATCGAGATGTTGCGGCGTCATAATCAGCATTTGACGAAGACTTTTGAGGGATGCAATTCGATCATCATCAGACATATCGACATCATTGCTCTCAGCCTGAATGATACGCGACATGACTGTTATAAATCGCTCAGGCTCTATGCGGTCAGGCAAAGCCAGAATTAGCGGATTTCCTTGATATGACGAGACATTTGAATGTCGATATTGGGCCGATGCGATTGAAATGGGTAAAGTTTTTTTCATTATTTACTTTCTTGTTTATAGAACGCTGAATGGGCCTTGTGCTCGAACTCACCATCTTCAACAACATCGCTATTTTGCGAGAACTCGAGTACACCCGTGGAATTAACTGTCTGTAAAAAACGATTTAAATCGTTGTGACGATTGATTAACGCCTCAAGCTTGCGATTGTCTTTAATTTTGGCGAGGCTGGGCATAGTGCCCGAGATTTTTTCTTTTTCGGCTTGGGTCAGTTTGTGCTCAATAAACATCTGAACCCCGAGCAAATATTGCAGTTGGTCTTCAATGACAAGCTCGTTTTCGCCATGCTCCTGTGTTTTTTGCTGCTTCACTTGATCAAATGACAGACCAGCAAACCGGTTATCCTTATGATCTAGCGTCGCAACTTTTAATCCATCGGATGTGCAAATAAAAATAATATCAACCAGCTCAATATTATAACGACATGACAAAATCAGGCTGCGCTGATTGGGGAGGCTGCGCTCTTGAAGGCCGCTCTCTAAAGTCCACTCACAGTTATATCGCAAGCCATTTTCTTTGAGATATAAGTGATCACGATGAACCGTGATCTCACCTTTGGTCAGCAATTTAAAATAAATCTCATCATCCGGTAGATTGAGCAAATAACCTGGACGATTTTTTTCGCCCCACGCCCACAATTTTGCAGGTATAGCGGGGATCTGGTCACGCACCATTGATCTCTCGAGAGGATAATTTGTAACCTGGCGGTTATTGTTATGATAAAACACATAAACGATGGCGATTTGATATAACTCATGAATCGTTAGGCTGGCATGTTTTCGCGCTAACTGGCGGGCGATATCTTGTTGAGATTTTGTTTGATTCCCCTTACTAACGCCTTCAAAATGTCCTTGAAAAACATGAAAAAGTTGTTCTATGTTGGGTTTGTCGTCCCCCCTGCCAGAGCGTGAAAATTTCACGCTTACTGGCAAATCAGAGATTGGTCCTTCGGAAATTTTGTTATGAAACTCGGCTTTATCAACAAAATAGGTTGTCGCAATACCCGATTGAGGCCAATAGCTGGCGTCAAAATTGAGTCCCATTTCATCAAACCAAACCTGTTTATCGCGAGCACTATTAAAAATCGCCTGACGAACTGTATTGTAAGATGGATTTTCTGTTGTGATGTACAAACCGACGATGATCTTACTGAACACATCAATGATGAAATACACCGTGCCTTTGCCAATTTTAGTGGAGCGAGTGGGGTCGAAAACCGATACTAACTCTTCAGTAAATGGGGTCTCATCGATTTCAAAAACTTGCCCAGGCGCAATAACATGCGCATATGCATCGCCTTTTCGGCCGGCATTATCTTTTTTATTTTCAATTGCGTTTTGACGACTTTTATCTCTGGCAGGTAAGTTTCCGCCGAACTCTTTACATAACCAGTAATAAAACTGGTTATAGGTCGGGCGTTTATCTGGTGCGACTAACTCAACTTTAAACCGACGCTGGTTTTTTTGCGCGGTTTGAAAATCATGCTTTACCCTTGATGAAAAATAATGCTTTCTTATCAGTTGCTTATAAACATGTACAATCGATGGTCCATTGCGCTTAGCATATAGACGTTTGCCTGCCTTAAAATGCCTATAATCGTACTCATTCAGGAGCTTGCCCCTCGCGATGCCCGAGTTTGGACGCCCTGGTTTTACGCGTAATTCTCGTTTTTTAGGAACATGGATCGTATTTTTACCCATGGGTAAATATAATCCAGATTGGCGCTGACCGAGCCTGAAATACGAATATAAACAGTCGTATACATACTGTTTGCTACGCCCGGTTTGCTCGATGACCTGTGCAATACAGTTTTGCCCATAATCGTTGCGCAGCACATTGTCGAGGTCTTGCAATAACGGTTCGATAACTTGGTAACGCTCAAGCGCCTTCTTTCTCTTGTGTTCTGGTAAACTATCGAGATCCATTAATGCATCGATAGGCCAATCCATTTCGAATAATATTAATGATTCATCATTGATTTTATTCAGTAATTCTTTGTATTCCAGCTGAATAGGAAATCGGGCAACAGTGTCGAGATTGATAGCAAATGCAACATTTAGGGGGATATCAACACTGATCACCAAGTAATCCTCGGTGATTTTTTTATCACCAATAAAACACTCTGAATCGGCCTCTTCACTTGGACCAAACCCGAGATTTACTTTCAATATTTGGTTGGTATCAGGACTATGAGTCAATTGCATGGATATATACCTAAATCTGACGCTGCTAATTCGAGTTTTAATCGCTGAGTCCAATTCATATCTAAACGCTGACACCACAGCGCATGATAAAAAAACGACGCAGCTTGCGAAAAAGTGATTCCACTAATCCTCGAGGAAATGTCGATAATGTCGCTGGTTCGACAATGTCTATCATCAGATAAACAGCCAATAAAATTGGTCAGCCATATTTCAAATAAGGAGTGCAAAAATGGCGGGATCTGACGGTGACGAAAAAGCGCTTCAAGATTTTCACTTTTCACCGTGCGAAGTTCAGTGCTGGTAACTAGCTGATAATCAATATGTTCCAGCTCGCAATAAGCCTGTTGAATTGCCAATTTCTCCATTGTTCGCTCACGTAGTGAATCCGATTCCTGTTTGACCGGGTGGGCAACACGCGAACCATCAACAAGAATTGAGACAAAATCAATGGTTTGAACAATCGGGACCTGTTTTGAGCCAACGTAGACGGGATGTTTTACTCCCAGTTGTTTAGCAATCGGAATAGAAAAGTCCAACGGGATTGCATATTGCTCATAAATTTCAACAACGTAACGCATATGCACCAGTGATAAATACATCCAGAGTTCATTTTGCGATAAGAGATGCATCACCCGATGCGGTGTTGAAAAGTGGGCTATTTTGGTCTTAATACCTGAGCTACGTACATCTTCAACACGCCAAAATGGCTCGTAGATAATCTCATCGTGTTCAATACTGCGACGATGAGCATCAAACCACCTCTGCTGGCGCTCAAATGTCATTCTGGCCGTTTTTTTCATCAGACAATCACATCGCGTAATCGCGTGAATGGATTTGATGACGTTTTCGGCACTGCATTTGGGGATGATTCATATCGGTACGCTCCTAATTAGATAATGCGAATCTAGTACCAAACAAAAGCAAACGCAACCCCCAAAAACACAATCGTAAGCCATTGTATTTTATTTATAAATTTAAATAATTTATCTTTTTTTCTAAATAATTAATGCACTTTTCTACGGTTTAACCAGGATTTTCACTCCTAACATCCAAAAAACATAGATTTCTAAAAAAATGGCCAGCACAAAAAATAAAACATTAAAAATCAGTCACATAAAAACACAAAATAATCATTATTATTTATATGGAAAATATTGACTATTTAAAATTCTAAATATAAATTCCGTCATTTTGGCTCGGAACGGAATGAATTTGTGAATAGAAAAAATGGTTAAAAACACTACCTCCATATTCCATTAGGAAATATTAATGTAGAAAATAAATGAAAAATGGTATTAAAACGGAGTGAAAATAAATTTTATTTTTCAGTCTAGGAGGGGAAGTTAATACGAAACTACTCGAAATTTATACAGGATTACCACCCAAAATGGCTTACCTTACTCTTTGCCTCACGAAAAACTGAACTATCCCAGTAGAAAAAGCTAGTAATTCGGTCACGCTCTCTCAGTGTGGCAGCACAGAGATATTTCAGGGCGGCCTTTCAGATTTGCCCAGTTCAGTTCATCGCAATAAAATGAACTTCGACCACCAGTATTACCAATTCAAACTCTACAGTAACAACAACTACAGCTAAATATTTAGGTAGTTACCACTAAATTGGCAACTACACGCTTGGTACCTTACTGAGTTAGAGACCGTCTAACTCAAACACACCTTTAGACATAATTGATTTCATGTATTTAATCTAAACTGCAATATTGCCACTATTTTTACTGGTGCTACTTATGATTTCAAAAGCAGTATTGACTGAATAGAGAGTGATTACGTATTGAAAAGGCAAGGATTTCATACCTTGCATTTACTCTAATTAAGCAGCATACCAACCATCAGCTAATACTTCAGCCTGCTCAAGTACCAGCTTGATTGCAGCCTCTGCCGCATCGGGTGGATATTTCCAGCGGCGCAGTAATCGGCGTACAAGGTTACGCATTCTCGCTCGCACACTATCCCTCTTTTGCCAGTCAACGGTAGCAGACTTTCGCAATTGTTGAGTTAGCTCAATAGCAAGACTTCGCAAATTATCATCGCCAAGCTCACGCACCGATGCTTCGTTTTCAATTAACGCACGGTAAAAGGCAATTTCATCGACAGACAGGTTTAACCTATCAAGCATCTCGGCATCTTCTTGCATCTCCTTTGCCCATTGAATAAGCTCTTCAATGACTTGTGCGGTTTCAATGCTGCGGTTATGGTATTTTTGTAGCGTAGACAGAATGCGTTCAGAATATTTTTTCTCCTGCACCACATCGTTTTTCATCCGAGATTTAACCTCATCCCGAAGTAATTTTTCCAATAACTCCACGGCAAGATTTTTCTCTTTCATGTTCTTTACATCTTCTAAGAACTCTGGTGAAAGTAGCCCTATGTTGGGTTTATCCAAACCAACCATGCTAAATATATCGTCAACACCATCAGCAATGACCGCATTATCAAGGATCAGCTTTAATGCCGTATTACGCTGTTCATCAGTACGTTTTTTATCGACAGTTGAATGTTTAATAAATGCGGTTTTGATTGCTGAATAGAAAGCTATTTCATTTTTGTAGCCTTGCGTCTCATCCATGGTATTACAAAGTGAATAGGCTTTCGTTAATGCCGCCATCACATCCAAGAAACGACGTTTACCATCTCGCTGCTCTTTGCCATTGCTTTGAAGTGTAACAAGCCCTGAAAGATGGTTTACTGCGCCAGGAAGTAATCTAAGTGCCTGCGTTTCAAAGTCGGGGCGATAATTGAATACCTTGCCATCAACTGGTGTCGCAAACATCCCACGGATAATATCAATCTTCTCCATCAGAACAGCAAATGCCTCAGCAGTATCGACTGTCGGCTGGCCTTTTCCTTGGCTGCTGGTGTAGGTTTTTAGTGCGTTTTTAAGCTCATTGGCAATACCAATATAATCAACCACCAAACCGCCTGGCTTGTCTTTAAAAACCCGATTGACTCGGGCAATTGCTTGCATCAAGTTGTGCCCTTTCATGGGCTTATCAATATACATGGTATGGCAACATGGGGCGTCAAAGCCTGTAAGCCACATGTCACGTACAATCACCAGTTGCAGCTCATCTTCGGTATCTTTGTAGCGCTTTTCAAACAGCTTTTTAGTTTTCTTATCATGAATATGGGGTTGCATCTTTTCTTTGTCAGATGCAGAACCGGTCATCACGATTTTAATAACGCCTTTATCGGTATCGAGGTGATGCCATTCAGGTTTAATCGCCACAATTGCATTGTATAAGTCGACGCAGATTTCACGGCTCATCGCCACAACCATGGCCTTACCCGGGAAGGTTTCAGTTCGAGTGGTAAAGTGTTCAACAAGATCTTTAGCAACTTGCTCAATACGCGGCGCTGCACCAACGAGCTTCTCTAATGCTGCCCATTTAGACTTTAATTTCTCACGATCTGCGGTCTCTTCATCCTCGCCAATTTCATCTTCAACTTGATCGTTTAATTGCTCGATTTCATCTTGATTGATATCGAGCTTGGCTAATCGCGATTCATAGTAAATGGGCACAGTCGCGCCATCATCGACGGCATCTTGAATGTCATAGATAGAAACATACTCACCAAACACACCACGGGTATCTTTATCATCCATGGCGATCGGCGTACCGGTAAAGCCGATAAATGAGGCATTTGGCAAAGCGTCGCGCATGTACTTTGAGTAGCCATAAACGAACTTATGCCCAGTGACAACGCCATGCTTATCCTTTATCTCAACCATCTTGGATTTATTGCCATACTGGCTGCGGTGGGCTTCATCAGACACAACGACAATATTACTTCGCTCCGATAAAATCGGATGGGCAGTTTCTTCATCTAACAAAGCAAACTTTTGAATTGTGGTAAAAATAATCCCGCCAGATTGGCGATTTAACAGCAACTCTCGTAATGAATCACGATCATCTGCTTGCTGCGGTATTTGCTTTAAGGTTTCTTGCGCCATGCCAAAGGTGTTAAACAACTGGCCATCTAAGTCATTACGATCAGTCACTACGACAATAGTCGGATTGTTCATACTAGCTTGCTGTAACAACTTACTGGCATAGCACACCATAGAAATACTCTTACCACTGCCTTGGGTGTGCCAAACAACACCAGCTTTACCGCTGCCTGGCTTGATCTTATCTAATCCTTTCGTCGCTTGTACTTGGTAGATCCCCATAGTCTCTGCCACCAACGGCAGTGAATCATCGACTTGCCGAGCTCGAACCGTTGCAGCTACGGCAGCTCGTACTGCATGGAATTGGTGGTAGCCGGCAATCTTCTTAATAATGTTGTCATTGTCCGTTTCAAACAACACGAAGTAGCGGATGTAATCGAGTAATAAATCTTGCTTAAAGAAACCACGCACCATGGTCTCTAGCTGAAACTCGAACAAAGGCTTATCGTCTTCCGTCGATACTGTCTTCCAAGGTAAAAATCGTTCTTTATTCGCGGTTAATGAACCTACACGTGCTGTCCAACCATCACTGACAATCAAGGCTTCATTGAAAACAAACAAGTCGAATATTTCATCTTTGTAGGTTTGCAGTTGATTGTAAGCATTCCAGATATCGGCATGTTCATCGGCAGGATTTTTAAGCTCGATGACCGCTATGGGTAAGCCATTTATAAAAATAATGATGTCTGGTCGACGATTACCTTTTGTACCTGTAATGGTAAATTGATTAACGACCAAAAATTCATTGTTGTTAGGTGTGATAAAATCCATCAACTGCGCATGGGAATACTTAGTCTTGGTTTCGCCATCCTCAAAAACGCTATATTCAACCGGCACACCTTCTATCAGATACTTATGGAAGGCGCGGTTATTTTTTATCAGTATGGGCGTATCAGGTGAGCAAACGGTATTCACTACATCGAGTAAGGCATCATAGGGAAGTTCTGGGTTAATCACCTCTAACTGGCTTAATAACCGCTGCTTTAATACAACCTGATGGTAATCATCACGCTCCGGTGTTATCCCATCTGGTGCTATGTCATAACCACAGATATAGTCATAAGCTTGGTCTTTAAACCAGCCGAGACATAGCTGTTCTAGTTGGTCTTCGGTGATTATCATTTTTTTGCTCTATTTAGAATGTGCCAAATAACCTGTTGCCTGTGTCATTGGTACCGCTACCCACGTAGTAGTTTTGTGACACTCTACTGACTACGAATTGAGTATTGGGGTAATAGCGCTCAATTTGAGGCACAAAATCCTCTTGCATCACTAATGAAATTACCATGGAGCTTTTGGCTTCACTAACCTTTTCAAGGTACTTAGCTAATGTTTTTCCAGAGTTTATGACGGAATCGACAATAACAACATGCTGATCCTCAATGGTATTTATAGCTATGTCATCGGCCTCATTGGATAAGATGTATTGATGTGGATTGTCACCCAAGAGTAAGCGCACCCCCTGACTGACATAGAGTCCGGCTCTGAGCAAACAGATGATGGTGATACTTGAAAAATCAGTTACTTCAGAAGTGCCTAACTTGCCTTGCGGGTTGGTCACCTCCTTAATCGTCCTAGGTAGAGAGTTAATAAACTCTACCCCGAGTATCTGGCCAATTTGCTGATGAATATTTGCGAGCCGATTCCCCCTCACCTCTATGGATCGCGACTGGGTATTTAGTTCTTGCAAGTAATGATTATTCTCAGACAGTATTTTTAACATTTAGAATGTCCTCCAATTTGACAACATTTAGGTCTTCGTGACCCGCTAAAATAGATAAATGCTTAGGGTTTGCTTGGTCTTTAAAAATGTAGGTAGCCTGATCGCTGTGCAGCAACATGCCCAAATCAACCCGGCCATTGCCAAATGCGCTAAGCGGGAGGCGGTGTTGATTGATGATGTCGGCTAATTGGGTCTTGCTCTCATTGGTAATTATGCAGCCACACAAACCGAAACTAGCACCGCCTATTACATAGTCGGCTAATTCACACTGAGCCTGCCACAAAGCAGGGAAGCCACAAGAGATAAACACTATCAGGGTGCCTTGTGCTTTTAGAGCATTAATGACATCAATGGCTTTTGGATGAAGGGATAAGTCTTGTCGTGCTGCGTTGAAAGTTGTTTGCATCAACTGACGGTTTTGATGGCTATCAAGATACTGAGACACATCAAAAAATGCATCAAAGCAGTAGCTTTCATATCGCTTAAACAGCTCAGTTACACGAGCAGATAAAGACTCCTCCGGCGAGAAATCATAAATGTCGCAGTGATTTAGGGTGCCATCACAGTCAAACAACGCAACGGGCTTTTGATGTGCAACGATTTCTGCTGCAAAGCGCTGTAACACAAGCGCTGAAATGTGTTGGATCATCGTCTTGGTCAATACAGCTTGTGGAAGACGACCATCGAGTTCGACAAATCTGATATTGTCAGCCGAGCAACACTCAGCTAAACCTTGGTGTTCAACATCCTGCCATTGGGCTAGTTCTGTCTCTGTATACCTTGCGTGTCGATGCGAATCATTTTGGAGTTGAGCCTTGATATCTTCACTGGACTTATGCAAGAAAAATATTACATCATAAAATCTGGCATCGGCCTGAGTCCAGGCAATGTCATAACCACCCGCTTGAATGAAACTGTAATGGCCACTCACCACGGTATGTTTTCTATGTTGAGAATGCAGCCCGTGTAACTCGGTAATGGCAGCTTCTCTATGTGCTTGCTTCTGCTTGCTAGTGGCCTGTTTGAACTCGTCTAGTCCACCAGCGACCACCTGAGCTATAATACTGGAGCCATCGTAACAATTGACCACACTTTCGTATCGGCTCAATGACTGGGCAAGGGTAGTTTTACCCACCCCTGATACGCCATAGATGCCTATTCTTAGTTTTTTGCTGATCACTACAGGGCACCTTTCATGGTGGTGAGAAAATCCTTCCTAGGATCACAGGAGTAATCTTGGGTGTGATATTCGAGCAAGCAGTCTCTAACGCAATCTGAAGCAACCTGGCAGGTCTTGCAGTCTTGTCGTTCTGGCCAGTGTTTTGCCATTTTCTTGGGGAAGCTATCGATGGGATCATTGATAGACCCCAGCAGCCATTTGGATTGGCCAAACATGCGGCCACAGGGATAGACTTCGCGGCCCATGTAGATGACAAAGTTACTACCAGCGCCACAGCTGCCGCCGAACATGGTGCAGACTTTATCTGGTTTACCGGCAAAGTTGCGGCGATAAGCCTCTAGGTTACCGATTTCAACTCGAGTTAATCCCGCAAGGTCAAATTTTACCTTAATGTCTTGCAAAAATTGATAGTACTGAGCGTAGCTCAGGGCTTCGACGTGTTCAGGTGTATCAACTAAGCGGTCGAAGATAACCTTGGTAAACTCTTGCTGCTTGATGAATTCAACGTAATCATCCAGTTGGTTGAGCAAGTCCATGGTCAGCGTGGTATTGATAGCCACATCAAAACCTTTGCGCCTGAGTATTTCTATACCCAGCATAGCGGCATTAAATGAACCTTTACCATTGTGATCGAGTCTGTGCTTGTCATGAATGACTTTAGGACCATCTATTGATACGCTGGGCACTATGTTTAGTGCCAGCATATTTTCGGCAATCTCTTCGGTTACTAGGGTAGCGTTAGTCACTGTGTAGAACTTGAGCGACTCTTGGTTTGGATAGGCTTCTACGAACTGCTGTACGCCATCGCGTATGTTACGCCAATGAATTAAGGGCTCGCCACTGCCGACGAAGTTAATCTTAACCTTTTTGTCGAACCTATAATGCTGGTGATATTCCAGAGAGTTTTTCAGGATGACAAAAATCTCATCGGCGCTTAATGGCTTTTCTTTCTCGACTCGGTTTTCAGGATGGAAAAAATAGCAGTAATCACACCCCAGATTGCAAATAGTATTGACCGAGATACAAATTCTCTCTACCTGCTCAACTGGGAGTAAATCTTGCCTTACCGGGATTTGAATCGGCGCGGCGTTAGGTGTGTACAGCTTAACCATATATCTTTCCTTGTAATAAGGTCACTATCTTTTGGTGTCCTTTCTCTCTGGCGTAATCCAGCGCCGATTTATCATTCCTGTCGCGGATATCGATGTCGACGCCCTGCTCAAGCAGGTAGCTGACGATGGCGTCATTGCCCTTGATACTGGCCTTGATCAGTGGGGTAAAGCCATTGTTATCGGCCTGATTCAGGCTGAAGCGGATATTGGCATGTTCGTGAATAAATTTGATCACATTTAGGGCGCCATCCCAGGCGGCAATGAGCATGGCCGAGTTTCCCCGATTATTGCCCTTAGAAGTAATATAGGGGTTGGCTCCGGCGGCTCGTAGCAGCTTATCCATGGTTTTCAGTTGGCGGCGCTGGGCGGCATGGCAGAAGGCGGTAATTTTTAACTTAGCCTTATCAATCAAGTCTATATCCGTCGAGGGCTGCGACAACAAGTAATCAATCGCATCAAACTCCTTCTGTTGAATGCAGGTCATCAAGGGGGTCAGGCCAGTACTGAGATAAAAATTAAAGTGAGCCCCAGGTTGAGATGCGAGTTGCTGTTGGAGGCTGACAAAGTCACCTTGCTGCAACAACTCAAATAAGGCTTGGCGAGCGGGGGTTAATGCGTTGTCGCCCTCGCCACTTTGTTGTAAAAACCTCTCCAATGACAGAGCTGTGATGTCTTTGGCCTGGGCGCGGTTGCGCATGCCGACATCATTGCTGACTAATTGGATGTTACCAGCTTTGGTGTGGGACAAGGCCTGGATCAGTATGATGTCATCATTATTCCCCTGGCTTGAGCCAAATCCATGCCTGGAGCTTATGGCCTTTAATCTATGCTTCTCAATATGATGCAGACACAGCTGGGCTTTTTCCTGATGCTCGGCCTTGGTCTTGCGATAATCAAGCTCGTCTAGGATCTTCTGCGGCAGAATGACTCGCTGGGAAAATTGATTGAGCAAATCAGGATTGATCAGCAATACATTGGTATCAAACAGCAGTGATTGAGTTTTGTTGCTTTCCATAACTATCCTTAGTCTTATGTAAACCTTGATCCAATAAACCGTGTACTGGTAAACCAGCTGATGCACGCTTGTTCTAATGGGTCTTAGGTGATCACGCTACGTCCTCTCGATTCCATTTTTGCATTTCGCAGCAAAATGCTGTGAATGACTCACTATCAATAAATAATCGTTGAATAGCCGCCATCTGATTAAAGAAAGTTTCTTGCTGCTGCTCAAATGTACTGGCAGTAGCGATAAATTCAGTCAAATCACGATAGATGATCAATGGATGCCATTTATTCGCTTTATTCCCCAGCGCTGTCCGGTCGCTGAGACGCCATCCCTTAGGCAGCGTTGACGATATATCAGCAACTAACTGGTCGTAATAGCCATGTTCTTTAACTTTTGATTGAAGCTTTTTATTGACGCTCAACACGACTGCCGCAATGGGTGCCGTGCTGAGGAGGTCGTGAATTTGATGGTCAGCACCATCAACAATAAAGCCACAAAATAATGCCGGTTGCCATGCTTTCTCATCGTTAAAATCGGCTAATGAAGAAAACTCTAACCCTATTCGGCCCCAGGTGTCATTTCGGCCACGTGCATTTCTATGTTTGGGTGGGCTAGAAAATAGCGTCGAACGACTTTCTGTCAACAATGGCCATTGGTTATTAATCGAGTGCTGACAAATATTATAGAGTTGCTGATCTATGTTTTTGGCTTCTTGGTAGTAGGCAATTGACAGCGGATTAATCGCCGATACGTTAATTAATCCATTGCTTTCGAGTAACTGAATAAACTCTTCGCGGATCCAATTAAGTTTTTCGTTATCACTCTCTATGGCTTGGATCTGCTTGGCAATATCGTACCAGCACAATGCAATATCAGGCTGCTGCCTATGTTGCCCTACGTGCGCGGTAATCAATACTATTAAAAAGCGTTTATTAAGAGATTTCTCAGCAAAGTCTCTATAGTTGCTTAATTGTTTGTGATGAAGCTCTGACCAAATTTTATGTTCAAAGATCACACAAAAATCACGGTCTATAGATTCCCACAGCATATCAGGGAACTTTCCATTGAAGTTGACTTGGGTATCGACATATTCAGACTCAGCCATAGAGTCAATAGCCAACCCTTTCAGCACCGCTTTTTCTTGTAAAAGATGGTTTATAGCCTGACGCACAGACTCATCATTTTTCAACAACCAAGCAAACGCTTCTGTCACAAAGTTCTCTATCGGTGATGTCTTATGGCTTGCCGCATATTTGCTGATATTAACAAGTAAACTATTTTGCATTGCAATCCCTTGCTCTTAATTTGATTATTATATTGTCGTTTCGGCTAAGTCGATTTCGCCGGAAAGCAATTTAGGAAGCAGTGTGTCACGTAGTTCTGAAAGGTGGCTATTTTCCTTAAAATTAGATATCCACTTTGCATATAAAGGTGAAACCACTTCTTGATATTTGTGAATCAAATCAAATGTGGGAACCACTGTTTTAACCTGTTCAATACCATTCGAACTGATATTCGGCTGAGCGCTTCCTTGAGCAGCCCCAACAATTTGCTCGAAGATAGAGTCTCTGTTGACTAAGTTATATGTAAACCAGCATGGTTGAGATTTATCTACTTTTGATTCAAATCGAGCAACACGTTGATTTAAATACCCATCTCGACCATCAGATACATAAATCCCACTTTTACCAACAGTGGCACCTGTCATTGCCATAAGAAGATCACCATCTGATAGCTTAAAGCGAGAGGCGGTTCTAGCTATATCGTCATCGACACATTGGCAATCAGATGTAGTTACAGTACCAGCAGAAGTAATATTTTTAATCTTGATAACAGGATTGCCTTCATCGATAAACTGTTTACTTTTGAAAGCATAACCACCTTTAGCTGCTGTGACACTTCCTACAGTTCCAGCTTCCCAACCATCAGGAATCAAACCCAACTCACTTTCAACTAGCTTATCGGGGAATAGCGAGGCAGTGGCTTCATCCATACCCTCAGGCTGCTCACCATTCATCTTGGCTTTTACGGGGTCGAAATCGACAAACCAAGATTTGAAGATGGCTTGCGCCATTTCTTCTAGGGTTTGGTTTGTTTGAGTATTGATTGTGATTTTGGAGTCAATTGCACTAAGAACACTGGATATATTCTTTTGAGTTTCAGCATTAGGCAGTTGAAACGCATATTCTCTTATCAGTTTAAGGCCAGCATTTTTTATAGTTGAACCAGTTGCTAAGTTATGGATGTAATCCTGGAAGTGCTTAGCAGTTAGAACATACTTAATATAATTTTTGTCAATATTTGGAAGTACGTTTAAGTAACAAGCACTTTTGCCAAGAAAAACCTTTTCGCCTTGATAGGTTCCTATGTTGCCCAACGTACCATTTATAGATACAAGTATAGTGCGATCACTTAGGTCCTTCTTATGCTTCAAATACTGTTCTTTATCTGTTCTTTTGGTATTCTCATTTATTACAATCCTACCATTAGAAAGATTATTACCATTTATAAAATAGTAATCGCCACAGTCATCATATTTAGGGGTTCCATGAAGTCCATCACCAATTCGTGAAGTAACTTCAGCCAGAGTTACTGTTTTCCAATTACAGCTCATAACCTAACCCCGCTAGGTTCTTCTTAATCTCAGCCTCTAGCTTGGCCGACTCAGCAAACTGCTCACTCAACATAGTTGTCAGCATTTCCATCTTTTCAGCAAACGGCACACCATCATCAAGCTCATCTGTAAGCGTAACGCCAACCACACATTCCAATCCTAACTGATCAACCTTACCCTGTCTGCCATTATCAACTGCCAGGGTAATCATCATGCACCGTACCAAAGAACAATGGCTGGCCTTGTTTGCCGAGCAAGCCCAAAGTGGTCTCACCCAAACTGAATTTGCAAAACGTCAGGGCATCATTCCTACATATTTTAGTTATCGCAAGCGTCAGTTGTTGGCGTTTCAGGATGATGACGG
>NZ_JAKKRZ010000044.1:0-22516 GCF_025653725.1 Shewanella sp. SM74
ACCACCTCAATAAGTGCTATCAAGCGTGGACACCCCCATATGATAAAAGTGACCCACAAGAGGCCATATATATCGTGTGATACAGACAGGTTTTATTTCGGATATTATTCAAATCTCGACTGTTATTGCCATCCCGAAGATATGCATAAAGTGTTGTCGCTACTGATGAAGCAATTACCGGGGTCGGAACTCTTTTTATTGAAAAATGAACGAATAGTTGGCCTCTCTAAAGTTGGCACCCGTGACGGCGAACCAGTCCAATTGTCAGATTTTGCCCCTGAGAATCCCCTGCCCAGTTAACGTTTTTTCTCGCGCCTGTTACTGGCGCTAATTACGACCATTATCTGGATGCAGGCTAACAGACCTTTAGCGGCGAGGTCGTCAAGGGTGAGAAGACATTAAGTACGAGCTGTGTGGGTAGGTTAACGATGACCGTGCAGTCGGTGGGCACAGCAAAGGGATAACTAAATGAATAAGAAAGCAACGGTGCAGCCGTCGGCGTCAACAGAACAAGCGCCCCCCCCATTGGACGACAGCCGGTATGAAGACCTGCCGCGCAGTGAGTTCCTGCAATTACCCAAAGAGGAGCAAGACCGGCTCTATCAGTTGCGTCAGCAGCGGGTGCGGGAGGCGCCCACGCTTTATGAGTGGGATATTCAGGTGGCGACTGTGTATGGCATGGGGTGGATCATGGTCCTTATTCCGTGCGGGATTACGGCTCTAGTTGGGTTGGTGACACGCTGGTATGGATTTGAACAATGGTATTATTTTCTCATCATAGTGATGATTTTTGGGCCATTTATGCGCTATCTCTGGTTGGCCGACAAACAGTACCACTATCGGCTCACCACAGAGGGGCTGGTCACCACTTATCATGATGCGATTCCGGATGCAGCCTACGCGGTAGTGCGGGGGCTGGCTTGGTTTGGGGTGGTGGTTTGTATTGTCGGGGTGGCCTTTTTAGGCCCGGCCGTCTTAGTCGGCGCGGGTGGTTTTGCCGTGATGGCATTTTTCTTCACAGGTTTTAAAAATATAGAGACAACTTATGAGAGTCCTATAAAAAATGGGCATCGTCATTTGATTAAGGTAACGCGGAATCGTCCATTTATTGCCTGCCAATCGGATGTACGAACAATGGGCTTACGTGCAAGTATCCGTCTTCATTGCCCATTGGATAAGATGCACATTATCTTGTCATTGCTGATGACGCAGTTACCTGATTCTGAAATCCGTGTATTTAAAAATGAGCGCGTGTTAGATGGCGTACCATTTGCGTCATTTGAGTCAGGCGAACCTGCCCAGCTGGTAGATTTCGCCCCTGAGAATACCCATGCCGTCTAACGCTTTCTTTCGCGCCTGTTATTGGCGCGAGACTCGGTGTTCATCAGTGGCAGCTTTGCCACCAAGATGCTAACTGACTTTTTAGCGGCAAGGTCGTCAAGGGCGAGAAAACATTAAGTACGAGCTGTGTGGGTAGGTTAACGATGACCGTGCAGTCCGTGGGTACAGCAAAGGAATAGCTATATGAATAAGAGAGCAGCGCCGCAGCAGTCGGCGTCGACAGAGCAAGAGACACAACCGTTGGACGACAGTCGGTATGAAGACCTGCCGCGCAGTGAGTTCCTGCAATTACCCAAAGAGGAGCAAGACCGGCTCAATAAGCTACGTCAGCAGCGGGTGCGTGAGGCGCCCACGCTTTATGAGTGGGATATTCGGGTGGCGACTGTCTATGGTCTATTTTGGTTAACCTTCCTGATCCCGTGTGGTTGCTTAGCACTTATAGGGTGCTATTTGCTATCTGGCGATACTAGCTTGGGTATAGGGTTAATTATCATGGCTTCAATTATGTGCTTATCTGCTCGTTACCTCTGGTTTGCAGACAAACAGTACCATTATCGGCTCACCACCGAGGGGTTGGTTACCACCTATCATGACGTTATTCCGGATGCCGCCTACGCGGTAGTGCGGGGGCTGGCTTGGTTTGGGGTAGTGGTTTGCATCGTTGGCGTGGCGTTGTTAGGCCCGGTCGCCTTGGTCGGCGCGGGTGGTTTTGCCGTGATGGCATTTTTCTTCACCGGTTTTAAAAATGTAGAGACAACTTATGAGAGCCCTATAAAAAATGGGCATCGTCATTTGATTAATGTAACGCGGAATCGTCCATTTATTGCCTGCCAATCGGATGTACGAACAATGGGCTTACGCGCAAGTATTCGTCTTCATTGCCCATTGGATAAGATGCACACTATCTTGTCATTGCTAATGACGCAGTTACCTGATTCTGAAATCCGTGTATTTAAAAATGAGCGCGTGTTAGATGGCGTACCATTTGCGTTATTTGAGTCAGGCGAACCTGCCCAACTGGCAGATTTTACCCCTGACAATAACCAGCCTAGTTGAATAAAGCGTGGACACTTAACAATAATGGCGAGGTAGTTAACTTCCGACTATATAGGTGGTTTTTCTGCTGCACCCTCGTTTAATTTAGATCAGTTTTTAACCATCTATCTCTATTGTTGCTGTTGTCTGGCGTGCCTTCTCTGAATGATAAAAGAGTGGTTGGCGATGATGCCTATTTAGAGAACAACGCGATGATTGAATCAGAATAAAAGTTGTATATACCTTCAAAATACAAAAAGCCCCGATAGCGTTGTTATCGAGGCTTTTATATTTATGTATCAATTACATAAAGCGAGCCGGTTGTATAGCGCTAGCCATTACAGGCTGTAGTACATTTCAAACTCAAGTGGGTGAGTTGTACGTGCTACGCGCTCAGCTTCTGCTGTTTTCAGTACGATATAAGATTGGATGAAATCTTCACTGAACACGCCGCCTTTTGTCAGGAACTCATGGTCAGCTTGCAGATTTTCAAGGGCGTTTTCTAATGACGTAGCCACTTGTGGGATTTCAGCCGCTTCTTCTGGAGGCAGATCGTATAGATCTTTGTCCATCGCTTCACCTGGGTGGATCTTGTTTTGGATACCGTCAAGACCCGCCATCAGCAGCGCTGCGAAACCTAAGTATGGGTTTGCATGTGGATCTGGGAAACGTGCTTCGATACGACGGCCTTTAGGGCTTGGTACCACTGGAATACGGATTGATGCAGAGCGGTTACGGGCAGAGTAGGCCAACATAACAGGTGCTTCAAAGTGTGGCACTAAACGCTTGTAAGAGTTAGTGCTTGGGTTAGTGAAAGCATTCAGCGCGCGAGCGTGCTTGATGATACCACCTATGTAGTACAGAGCCGTTTCACTTAAACCTGCGTATTTGTCGCCAGCGAACAAGTTAACACCGTCTTTCGCCAGAGATTGGTGAACGTGCATGCCGCTACCGTTGTCACCAACGATGGGTTTAGGCATGAAAGTCGCCGTCTTACCGTAAGCGTGTGCCATGTTGTGCACTACGTACTTCAGAATTTGGATTTCATCCGCTTTCTTAGTCAAGGTGTTGAAGCGAGTTGCGATTTCGTTTTGACCTGCTGTCGCCACTTCGTGGTGATGCGCTTCAACCACTTGGCCCATTTCTTCGAGCACTAAACACATAGCGCTACGTAGGTCTTGTGATGAGTCAACCGGTGCAACTGGGAAGTAACCACCTTTAACAAATGGACGGTGACCTGTGTTGCCGCCTTCGTAGCTAGTGCCTGAGTTCCAAGCCGCTTCTTTAGCGTCGATCTTAACGAAACAACCTGACATGTCAGTACCGAAACGGACATCGTCAAATAGGAAGAATTCTGGTTCTGGTCCAATCAATACAGTATCAGCGATACCAGTAGAGATCAGGTAAGCTTCTGCTTTTTTTGCAATTGAGCGTGGGTCACGGTCGTAACCCGTCATAGTACCGGGTTCAAGAATGTCACAACGGATCAGCGCTGTGGTTTCTTCGGTGAAAGGATCCAGTACGAATGTCGTTGGATCTGGCATCAGTACCATGTCTGATTCGTTAATGCCCTTCCAACCTGCGATAGAAGAACCGTCAAACATTTTGCCGTCTTCGAAGAAATCAGCATCTACCTGATGAGAAGGAATAGATACGTGCTGCTCTTTACCTTTAGTGTCGGTAAAACGTAAATCAACGAACTTAACTTCTAATTCTTCAAGTTGCTTTAAAACTGATTCAACTGACATTCTCAAGCCTCCGGTAGGGTAAAGGGATGCCCCTTCTATAATCTTTTAACTCAAGTGATTTATCTTGAGCCAAACTTACGAGCTATAAAGCGATATCCATGCCAATAATTTAACTTACTGATTAACATGGTTTAAAATCTTTGTTGCACTTAACTGGATTCGCGTGTGCACCATAATGGTGCTTTTGTCTGTGGCATTTTGGTGCATTACTCCATTTTGGTGCGCACTGAATTGATTCATGCAAACCTTAAGCTGGGATGCACAGCGATAACATGCACCGCTTATATGGCAATGAGATGGCAATGACACTTTGGCTTTCACTATCTCAGTAAGTACTGCCTCTGTGAAGCTCGCACATACTTTCAGCGCCGATCGGGACTATTTATCACCGTATAATCGCCGCATAATTGTCATAAAACCACGCTAGTCTGTCCAACTATGCCACGCATTATCAATCCAATAGTGGTTTATTATCATATTATTAGGAAAGAGTTCGTTCTCATGTGCGAAATGTCTTTGCTGTTGACAGGCCAAGTGAAATCAGTGATGCGTAAAAAGGTATCCCGTGACAATGAAGTGAGTCTTAATGTCATCGGGTGTAAACGCCAACATGAACGTTAGATTAAGTGTGCCGCAGAATTTATTGCAGTGCGTTCACGTGGTAATTTCTCTGTATCTAAGTCGATTTTGCTGATGCTTAAATCGACATTAGCAGTGCTAACATTGAATACGAAAAATAGCAAATTCAGCTGCTTAACTCGGATTTTTCCTACGAATATGGCAATTAAACAGAGCGTTAACTCTGGCTATAGAGGATTTCATTCAGTGGATGATTGGCGGAAATTACCCAAGGATTGGCGAATTGTTTTATAAGTGTTCAAAAATAATCCTGTGCGCCAAGGCCGCTCTGGAGTAGAATGGCACGCTTTTTATTGTGGTAGATCGAGCTCGATCACCATAACGAATTACTGAAATATCCCTATTTTTGTTTGATGGTAAGAGGTTTATCCGTGCTAGAGAATTTACGTAACATCGCCATTATTGCACACGTTGACCATGGCAAAACGACCCTGGTAGACAAGTTGCTGTCACAGTCAGGCACCCTTGCAACCCGAGGAGAAGCCACTGAGCGGGTGATGGACTCCAACGATCTTGAAAAGGAACGTGGGATCACGATTCTGGCAAAGAATACTGCCATCAAGTGGAACGACTACCGTATTAACATCGTTGATACCCCAGGCCACGCCGATTTCGGTGGTGAGGTTGAGCGTGTTCTGTCTATGGTTGACTCAGTATTATTGCTAGTTGATGCCGTTGACGGTCCAATGCCACAAACTCGCTTCGTAACGAAGAAAGCGTTTGCTCAAGGCCTAAAGCCAATCGTTGTTATCAACAAAATTGACCGTCCAGGTGCACGCCCAGATTGGGTTATTGACCAAGTATTCGACCTGTTCGATAACTTAGGTGCAACTGACGAGCAGCTAGATTTCCCAATCGTTTACGCTTCTGCGTTAAACGGTTTTGCAACTTTAGATCCGGATGTAGCGAGCGATGATATGACGCCGCTGTTCCAAACTATCGTTGAAAAAGTATCTTTCCCAGATGCTGACGCCGAAGGCGCGTTCCAGATGCAAATTTCGCAAATCGACTACAACTCATACGTGGGTGTTATAGGTATCGGCCGCATCAAGCGTGGTAGCGTTAAAACGAACCAACAAGTGACTATTATTGGCGCTGATGGCAAAACTCGTAACGGTAAAATGGGCCAAGTATTAGGTTACATGGGTCTAGACCGTACTGAAGTTGAAATTGCTAACGCTGGCGACATCGTTGCTATCACTGGTTTAGGCGAGCTGAAAATTTCTGACACTATCTGTGCCGTTGGTGCAGTAGAAGCTATGCCACCTTTGACTGTTGATGAACCTACTCTGACCATGACTTTCCAGGTTAATACTTCACCTTTTGCAGGTAAAGAAGGTAAGTATGTGACTTCACGTAACATTCTGGAGCGTCTGCAAACAGAATTAGTCCACAACGTGGCACTGCGTGTTGAAGAAACAGAAAGTCCAGATCGCTTCCGTGTATCTGGCCGTGGTGAATTGCATTTATCAATCTTGATTGAAAACATGCGTCGTGAAGGTTACGAGTTAGCCGTATCACGTCCAGAAGTTATTCTGAAAACTATCGACGGTGAACTGTGTGAACCATTTGAAACCTTGACTGTTGACGTTGAAGAAGAAGATCAAGGCACAGTAATCGAGAAATTAGGTACCCGTAAAGCTGAAATGAAAGACATGCAGCTTGATGGTAAAGGTCGTGTACGTATCGACTTCATCATCCCAAGCCGTGGTTTAATCGGTTTCCAAACTGAGTTTATGACAGCGACTTCTGGTACTGGTCTAATTTATCACTCATTCGACCATTATGGTCCGCACAAAGGTGGCGATATCGGTCAACGCGCTAACGGCGTATTGATCTCTAACGCAACGGGTAAGGCTCTGACCTTCGCACTGTTCGGTCTGCAAGATCGCGGTCGTCTCTTTATCGGCCACGCCGCTGAAGTATACGAAGGCCAAGTGGTTGGTATTCACGCTCGCTCAAACGATCTGACAGTTAACTGTTTGAAAGGTAAGCAGCTGACCAACATGCGTGCTTCTGGTACTGACGAAGCCCAAGTGTTGACTACGCCAATCACAATGACACTTGAGCAAGCGCTTGAGTTCATCGATGATGATGAATTAGTTGAAGTAACGCCTAAGAACATTCGTGTTCGTAAGAGACACTTGACTGAAAACGATCGTAAGCGCTTTAACCGCGGTTAATGCCAGTCTGTTAATTCAGGTGACACGCCCTTAAGGTGAGTCAATCGGTTTAAAAAGCCCTGCATAGGAAACTGTGCAGGGCTTTTTGTTGGGATAAATTGAGTAATGGGTATTATTAGTCCTCATCCATCACCCGTATGCAATTGCGCCCAGCGGATTTTGCGCGGTAGAGAGCGGCGTCCGCTTGGCGAACGAGTTCTAACGCATTTTGTTTGTTAGAGGGTTGCAGATAGGCGACGCCTGCGCTCACTGTCACAATGCCTAGGTCGGTATTTGCATGCGGAATGGCAATAGCTTGGATCAGTTGATGAATGTGCTGTGCTGTCTCAAGTACGGTTTGATTATCGACATTTGGTAATAGAATGACAAATTCTTCGCCGCCGTAGCGAGCGACTAATTCGCCCGCTCTGCGACCGGACTGGGACAGTGTACTCGCTAATTGTTTAAGGCAATCGTCTCCGGCGAGGTGGCCATAGTGATCGTTAAATTGTTTAAAGTGGTCAATATCGAGCATGATGAGGGCCAATGATGAATTGCTCCTTTGCCCACGACTCCACTCCGTTTGTAACATCATGTCAAATAGGCGGCGATTGCCTATATTGGTTAAACCGTCGGTATTGCTGAGTATTTCAAGTTGCCTATTGGCTTCTGCCAGTTCACTGGTTCGAGCTGTGATCATGGATTCAAGTTCGACGTTACGTTCCTCTAATCGCGCGATCGGGTAAATTTCCCCTTTGTGGGCTAAGCCGTAGGGGATGGATATGCCACTGTGGACAATCATCCAGTCGTTGTTTTCTCGGTGAAATATCAACACTAGCCGTGCTGTCTCGCGGGAAAGCATAGGATTAGGGATAGGTAAGTGGATATGGAAAAAGGCAGTCACAACCACGAGGTTGTCGGCAAGATCTTGTAAAGAAAGATCTAACATTTCGATGTGGATTCGCTCAGGCACTTGTGCAAAGTCCTGACGAGTGATTCGCACCCATTCTTCCCTGCTGGTGACAAGCTGGCCACTGCTCCCTGCATAGCCGCTAAAGTTATCACTAAAGCGACGAGTTAGCCTGTCATCACGGGAGGCATACATCTCAATATATTCGTCAAATAACGAATGGATCAATTGCTGTCGGTCGGGTCGCATAGGTTAGCTCCGTTGGGGAACATAAAACCATTTTCCTAATATCCGTATAGGAATATTATCTGCGATAAAGTCTAGCTGTTGCCTGATTGTAATCAATTTTATGACGTATATATTAAAAATACTGCAGAGAGTGATGTAAGCCATTATCTGCAGTATGGTCTGTGAGACAAAATTATTTTGCATTCACCTAATGTATCATTTAGCCCAAGTATTATTTAACACAGCCTGTTGGGATAGTTGGAATTCAAGTTTTAGTTGTTCTGCATACTTAGGAGCATCATTTTGAGTAAAATCTGCACTATCACTCTCTGATATGATTTTATCTCCCGCAATTAAAAACGAACCTGAGTTAGTAAATGCGCCTAGTAAGTCCCCTTTTACGACTATGCTGTAGGGTTTTCGGTCTCTATAAAGTGATCGTCCAACAGATGCGAACTCGTTATTAAAACCGAGTAAATCAAAAGCTGTAGGTAAAATATCTAGTTGGCTTGCAAGTATTTTATGCCGTTTAGGGGCTATGTTTTGCCCTGGACGGTAAATCCATAACGGAATATGGAATGCACTTTCTAAGCCCGGCGTTTTCGTATTGAACAAGGTATGATCTGCTAAAATCATGAAAGTCGTATTTTCGTACCAGTCCTGCTTTGAAGCTTCTGTAAAAAATGCTTTAAGAGCTTCATCTGTATATCTAACTGTGTTCAAAAAATCTGTAAATGTATCTTGGCCATACGGATAAACCTGTAAGTGCTTCGGTGTTTCTACGTATGGCATGTGGGTGGTGCCTGTAAATGAAAAACTGATAAAAGGTTTGTCACTTTTATTGGCCAGTTCGAGTGTTTTCATTAGCATTTCATAGTCCCAACCAAATTGAGCACCATCGGGATCGGGATAATCTGAGCGGGTAATGGGGATATCACTGCGACCTAAATATTGCTGAAAACCCGCATAGTTAGCGATGGAATCTAGGCGAATGGAATCGCGTTTTGAGCTTTGCAGCATTTGGGTTTGGTAGCCGTGTGACTGGGCGATATTACCGATTTTTGTGAGGCGTGATAATTCGAGACCACCACCAATATAGCCCACACTTTCTAGGGGCGGTAGGCCGAATAAGCTGGCTTGAACCCCTAAATTACTGCGCTGACCGACGGCGTAAAAATTGTCATATACTTCGGCTTTTTTAGATAATTCATCTAAAAATGGTGTGACTCTATAATCTGATCCGGATAGGCCATCGACATAGGCGTAGCTCAATGCTTCAACTAAAATAATGACTAAGTTACGGCCATTGGGGCTATTTTCAGGGAATTGACTGAGAAATGGATATTGATATGCTTCATCTTCAGTTTTGTTCAGACGGGCTGCAAGCTGTTCTGCGTTGAAATATTTGTAATCTGTGCGTTGGTAGCTCTGTGCTGTTCCTTTGGCCCCCGTGTAAATGCCATTTAATATCAAATTAGCTTGCTGCTCATTTTGGCTATCATAGGCATCGATAATCCCTAATGGCTTACCGTGTAAGTCCAATCCGCGCATGCACAGGATCAATAAGGGTAATGCGAGTAAAAATGTACCACATTGAGCTAGAAAGGATTTATGCGGTTTGGTGACATAGAAAAGGGTACGCCATTTTTTTAGCCAAAAAAGGATGGCTGAAATAACTAACACTAAGCTAAATATGGTCAGAGCAAGATGATCTTTGACTAGAAACGGAATAATAAATGATGTCTCTGTCATGAGTAGAGGCAGATCATTAAATGTGTGTCTGTTTACTACCCCAAAATAGATGAAATCACCCATCAGTGCGATGGTCGATAGCATCAGCATAACTAGACCTAGTTGCAGTCCAGTTCCTTTTATCATTGAGGCAATTCGGCCCTTTGCTGGGGTTAATATGAGTAAGGTCGGCAATAGCAGCACATAGCTTGCTGTCATTAGATCAAATCTAACTGAAGTGAACAGTATCGTCATGACATCGATACTTCCCGCAAAATAATCGTGATACGCAATGTAATTGGCTAAGCGGAAACATGCGAGAATGAATAACATTGAGACATAAAGAAACAACACACTGCGAAATTGACTTAACTTCATACGATTAATTTGATCATCAGACATTGAGAAATGGCGCATAATAGCACAGCAGTCGTCACGAGTTCAAAATCAGGCAAAGCTTGTTGGTATTGCTTAGCATGGGCTGCTGATAGGTTACTGGATTGCGTTAGCTGAGTGTGTCACTGGACGGCAGGTGAGGTCTTTTCTGGATAGTATTACTTGGCAGTGGCTTTATTGCTAACGCCTATCATGGCTGTGGTGCGGCCGAGGACGTCGGGATACTCGATAGGACTTAGAGCCCTATCGAGTGAGCGTCAAGCTTATGACTTAGCTTTATCTGCCAATTTTACCGCATTGACACTTTCACCTTTGAAGCTGATAGTCACATTTTTCTGAGCGACTTCATTATCTTTCAGCAAAGTTTTAGTGGTTTCTGCCAGCATTGGAGACGCTGCATTTAACGCACTAAGATCATAGGCCCAAACTTCTAGATCCGCTTCATTATAAGTGCTAGCAGGCGCACCTAATTTTTCAGTGATTGTTTGCTTGGTTGAGCCTTCTTTAATGCCGAATGTATTTTTAATCGCTTCATTCGTTGCGCTGTCTAACGCATTGGTCGCCGTATCATTCACTGTGTCAGTGACAGATTGAGTTGCTGATTTAACGATTGAATCGAATGGGCCAGCATAAGCAAATAATGGCAGAGCAGTAAGAGCGATCAATAATGATTTTTTCACACAATAATTCCTTTGGTTAATACATTCCTTTATTAAATGCGCGCGAATTAGACCAGTAATTAGATTTTGTGTCAATTAAGCATCTGTTCTATATGATTTTATTTTAATCCTTTCAGATTATTCCTACTAGGTTGGTCAACCTTTAGTTGTACCTAAAGGTTTCCATTTTGAGGTTTTCTAGTCTTATCTGCTGCTGTTTTTCAATTTCGTTAGTGTTTTATTCCATCGCAATTGGATCCCGTCATATGTGTCATTTTAGGTGTTCTAGTGATGTCGCGTGTTCTAGTGCCCAATTCTATTAATCACTTGGATCAATTCCATGCGGATGTTGTCTGGTGTTTGGCTATGCCAGAAACCCGCTAAGTAAGCGCCCAGCGGTAGGATAAATAATGCGATGAGCACTAATGCGAGCAATCCCTTATGACCGAGCCTGTGGCCAGATTTCAGTCCAAGGCCGAGGGCGGCGGATTTAGGGCAAGCCGCGACACAGCGCATGCAGGCTTGGCACTCGTCACTGCGAACCGTGGTTTTAGTGTGCACTATGATGTTTGCTGGGCAAGCGCGGGTACACTTGTCACATTTCATTCCTTTCGCTTCGATAAGGCAGTGCTGGGTATTGCGGCGAATTTTTAATGGGCTTGCAAAGCTTAAGATCCCAAGCATAGCGCCATAGGGACACAAGTAACGGCAGAATCCCTGACGACGCCATGCAGCTAAAGCGAGGATCAGCGCAAATACCAGTAGCGTGATTAGGCTGGGTGTTAGGAAGAACAATGCCATCTTCAAGTCGGCAATCTTATGATAATTACCTTCAAGATAATGGGGGATGGATTGTGCTGGCATACCAATGACTATGTAGCAAAGTGCTAGGAGTAATAGATATTTCAACATTCGCAGTGGCCAATCTAGCCAAGCGGGTGGTGTAAGCTCTGATTTAATAAAGCGTTTTCTAAAGGAATACAGGTATTCCCCTGCCAAACCTAATGGGCAAGCCCAACCGCAAAATGCCCGCTTGCAGAGTAAACCTGTGAGTAATACCGCCGCTAGCATGACTGCTGCCGCAGGATGGGTTTGATCCCACAAATTGAGGCTGATAATGGCTTTAAGCTCAATGCCACCCGCAATCGGTAAAAAGGCATCGACTACGTCGGGGCGCATTAGCCAAGGTGTGATTCCTTGCTTAAGCAGTACGGTATTGATTGTGTATTGTATGGCAACCAGCAAGAGCGATAGCGCTAAGGCATGTTGAGTCCCTTCACGAAGGGTATTGATTTTAATTTCACCCTTGAGTGCATCAGGCGCAAATTTATGCCCAAGTAGCATCAGTGGTAGTGCAATAAGAAGCCCGAGAGCCAGTGGCCAATAAAGACTCATTGCCACCGCACCGATACTGAGCAACAGTGTGGCGACCGCGCCCCATTTCTGGCCGCTCCAATAGCTGAGTGAGGCGAGATACATGAGTGCCAACATCAGCGTGAGTGATTCGATAAAAGTCATAGTGATGAATACAGCTAATAAGTTACAAGTACAGGCTCTGAGTGGTGAACTGAGGATAAGTTTTTGAGTAATAAGTGAAATTGTGCGTCAGATCTAAGATTCGCGCTATCAATCAATTAAAGCGCGCCATAGCTCACAAAGCTAAGTGTTTTAGTCTTGCACAAATAAAGTATGGCTTGCAGGGACATAGGGCGAGGTCACACAAAGAATAAAAAGCCCCAGCAATTTATTTTGCTAGGGCTTAGGAGTTCAGTGGGGCATTTGGATTAATTTTTTGATTTTTCGAGTGCTTCGATAAATTTGCTCGATTCGTTAATCGAGGTGTTCATCTCTTTAATCAGGCCAGAAATATCGGTTTGCAGACTCGCAAATTCGCTTTTAATCGCACCAATGGCTTGGGCGTTCAAGTTATGCTTGAGATACAGCATATTGTCTTTCATGGCGGTGAGTATCGGCGGCATTTTTGACTCGGCACGGCGCATACTTTTAATCAATTGTTCATAGGCTCGGCGCGTTTCTTTGAGTTTAGCTTCACTGTTGCGGCGTAGGTTGGCTTTACTGATCTCGCTAATTTCATTTTGCCACTCATCGAACAGTGCTTCGGCTACATCTTCGACTTTATTGATGCGGTTGCTGACGTTGTCGGCGGCACTTTGAGCCGATTCGTATTCATCTTTGGCTCTGCTATAGGCTTTTTCTAAGTTGCCATCACTGTAATTGAGCAGTGCTTGCATTTCTTCTAGGGCTGAGCTGAACTCTTTTTGAGCATCCTGTTGGGATTTTTTCGCATCTTTAACTCTGTCGACCATAATATCGCGTTTATGGTAACCGACCTTTTCCATTGCGCCGTAGTAGGCACTCTGGCAACCACTAAGCAGGAGACTTGTGGCAATCAGCCCTGAAGCTATCAGTCTTTTCATTGGGTGTTCCGTCGCTGAATGAAATTAATTAATCGGCTTTAAATCGCGCCGCATCGATAATGCTCCACAGATGAAAGATAGCACCTATTACCGCAGGCACAATCAGCCACCAGAGGGCATAACCCACCACTGTGATAATGAAAAATAACAGTGCGGCCATTATTCTGCCTTGCAATAATTGGCCTAGCCCAGGAAAAAATAGGCTAGCAATAGCGGAAATAACGTTACCTGCAGATCCTTGTTGAGACATCAATTCACTCCTTAGACTTGTAAATTAAGTGTTTATTGTACGAAGATAACGAGTCTATACCAACAGAATCAAGAGAAACCCGTGACTAAGAAGATAGAACTGGCACAAATTCGCGCCTTATTCCTCGGGATCTGGCACTTCCTGCTGCATTTGAGACGGCGTTTAGTTGAAGATCAAATCAATATCCGCGCCGGACATTTAGCCTATGTCACACTGTTGTCACTCGTGCCTATGGTGGCGGTGACTATGTCTATGCTGTCAGCTTTTCCGGTATTTAAGGGGATACGTGGACAGATAGAAGGTTTCGTTTATCAGAATTTTTTACCCGCCGCTGGCGACACAGTGCAAGTGTATATCAATGAGTTTGTGGCCAATGCCTCTAAGGGGACTGCGGTTGGGATTGCGGCCTTAGTTGTGGTTGCCATTTTGCTGATTTCCGCCATTGATAAATCGCTTAATAACATTTGGCGTACTAAAGAGAAGCGTTCAGTGGTGGTGGCTTTTTCTATGTATTGGATGGTCATCACTTTGGGCCCGGTATTGGTGGGGGCCAGTTTGGTCGCCACTTCCTACGTGGTGTCATTGAAGGTCTTTGACGGTCAGTTGTCGGGTGTGGTGCCCGTGTTTCTTGAGCGTTTACCTATGCTTTTCTCTGTGGCGGCATTTTTGTTGTTGTATATGGTGGTGCCTAATCAAAAAGTGAAGTTTCTACATGCACTATTAGGGGCGATTGTTGCCGCAATCTTGTTTGAGTTAGGCAAAAAAGCCTTTGCTTTGTATGTCACTCAGTTTCCGAGTTATGAAGCGATTTATGGTGCTTTAGCCGTGATCCCCATTATCTTTGTCTGGGTGTATTTATCGTGGATGATAGTATTACTCGGCGCGGAAATTACCGCCGCTATGCCTGAGTATTTAGATTATGAGTCGAGCTCAGATGATGACGAAACCGCTCTGAATGCTAAGCCCCTAGAAAATGCCTCTCAAGATAATTTCGCTGCGGTGTTAACTTCGGCTGAGGTGACGGCACTCAAGGCGGTGGCTAAATCTGAATGACCCCATTAGAGGATTATTAATGGCGATGACACTGAATGCCTGAATCCTTCCCATCTTTTATCCGTCGCGACTGGTTTAACGTTGGCAATGGTCAGCAATTGCATCTGGCGCAATACGGTAATCCACAAGGTATCCCACTGCTGTATTTGCACGGCGGTCCGGGAGCGGGTTGTGATATCAGTGATTTAGCTTTATTTAATGGCGCTCAATATTGGATTTTGCTTTTAGATCAACGCGGGTCTGGACAATCTTTACCCTTTGGTGATTTAGCAAATAACCATCTCACGGGTTTGATTAGCGATATTGAGGCGATTCGCCTTGCATTGGGTATTGAGCGTTGGTGTTTAGCAGGCGGCTCTTTTGGGGCCACATTAGGCTTAATTTACAGCGGATTATTCCCAGAGCGGGTGATTGCACAGGTACTGTGGGCGTTATTTATTCCATCCAAAGAAGGTCTCGACTGGCTCTATGGCGCTGACGGCGCTGCAAAATTGCAACCTGCGGCTTATCGACTCTTCAATGACATTTTTCCGGTTCAGTTATCGCTGACTGAACTGCTGGATTCGTACCATCAAGGTTTGGCATCGGCAGATGAATATGTGCGATACCATTTTGCGCGGCGTTGGGTACAGTGGGAGTTGCAGCTTGCGGGGGCGAGGTTAGTGCTACCAAGGCTGTTACCCGAATCCGTATTAGCATTAGCCAATATCGAGTTACACTTTGCTCGACATAATTACTTCAATGCCATGAATGTGTTACAGCGCGTGACGCCTAGAGTGAAGGCGCGTAGTGTGTTATTGCAAGGAATGCAGGATGCGATTTGCCCAGCGACGCTATTACGCGATTTTTTGGCTGGGTTGGAGCATGCTATTACAATTCAATCTGTTGTCGATGGCGGACATATGCTCAATAGTGAGTCTCTGTTTTTGGCGGTCACAGCAGAAATCCATGCTATGTGGTCGTGGATACATCAAAGGGAAATACAATGAAAACATTGCTCATCAGTGCCAGTTTACTCGGATTAACCGCCTGTGCCGCTACGGCGCCCTCGCAAACCAGCGCGATTGACCCAGTGGCGACTCAGGAGGTCGTGAGTGCCCCTGTCGCGCCCAAAGTTGTTGAACTCGGTGGGTTGACCAATGAAACTGCCGCTGATCGCTTGTACCAAGCACTGATTAACGCAAATTATCTGGCCACCCAAGTTGCGCCGACTAAAGTTGCTGTGCAGTTTGGCAATAACCAATTCTTGCTTGAGCCGAGTATCAATTCAGCGGGAATTGACCGTATTTTAATGAATCGCTTCTATGCTGTGCACCCGCAATTGCAGGCTAGCCAAGAGTTGCCTGCCGTGATTGGCACCTTGAATCAGAAGCTTAATTTTGCCAAGTTTGTGTTGTTGGACCAAGGCGCAGTGATTCAAGTGCAAGGTACAGTGACCTTTGCCGACCGTATTGAAATAGAAGAATTACGTCGCTTTATGCTGTGGACGAACGGCGGCTTAGCGCAGGTCGTACAATCTTTGCCTGATGGCGTAGAGCAATATATCCGCCCGCTACCGCTAATGCCGCAAATGGTTCCCGTTAAGCCTTAATCTAAAAGGAAAAGTTGTGATTGCGTTAATTCAAAGAGTGAGTCGCGCCAGTGTGGCGGTCGATAACCAAACCTTAGGTGAAATCAATAAAGGCTTGTTGGTTCTGCTCGGTGTCGAGCAAGAAGATACCCGCGAGAAGATGGAAAAGTTGGCGACTAAAGTCATGAGTTATCGCGTTTTTTCCGATGAAAATGGCAAGATGAATCTCAATCTAGAACAAGTCGGTGGGTCTTTATTAGTAGTGTCACAATTTACCTTAGCCGCTGATACAGGCCGAGGCTTGAGGCCGAGTTTTTCAGGGGCGGGTACGCCGGATCAAGCCTTAGGCTTGTATGAAGAGTTTGTCGCATTTTGCCGCGCTAAGGGCGTTCATACAGAAACCGGACAGTTCGGCGCCGATATGCAAGTGTCCTTAGTCAATGATGGCCCCGTGACCTTTAATCTGCAGGTGTAGCTTCTATCGTGATGTTTATCTAGGGGTCTAGGTGATGGGGTGCTAGGCATAATCAATGTCGCTTGTACCAAGGGAGTATTAAGGGAATGCACATGGATCAATTACTCATTAAATTACGCCAGACTTGGCACAGTACGATCCCCGTTAGCGAGTTTATGCAGATAGTGCCACTCGATTACAGCGAGGGAGAATTTCGAGTCACAGCGCCGATGACGCCCAATATTAATCTGCATCAGACCATGTTTGCGGGCAGCATTTATACCTTGATGACCTTAACAGGCTGGGGTGCCGTGTGGCTAAATCAACAGTTGGTGGGCGTGGCGGGTGATATTGTGCTCGCCGATGCCCATATTCGTTATCTTGCTCCTGTGACTTGTGACCCTGTGGTAAAAGTGCAATGGCCAGATGTGGATCTCAGCCCGTTACAAAGGGGGCGCAGGGTTAAGGTGAAGCTGGAAGTGCAATTGTATTGTATGGATTCACTGTGTGCGGTTTTTGAAGGCCTGTATGTTAGTACGTCGAAAGCATGAATGCGTCGAAAACAACTTAGTGTATCTGTACGTCGAAGGTGACGTATAACCTTTCTAAAAAATCGAAGCTAATCTCAGATTTTATCCGCTTTATTTCTTTTTTATGGGCTAATACACTAGCGTCATAGAGTTGAGATATTCCATCTGACTCTGAGTCATTTACCTATTTTCGGAGCAGATTATGTCTAAAGTCTTAATTTTAAAATCAAGCATTCTTGGCGGTTATTCACAATCTGCCGTGTTAATTGACCACTTAGCGAGCCACTGGGAAACCCAAGGCGCCGCTATTACTGTACGTGATTTAGGCGGTAAAGACGTACTGCCTATGGTAGATGGTGAAATCGCTTCTGGTTTACGCGGTGTTGCAGAATTATCGGCACGTCAGCAAGAAATGCTCGCCTTATCAGATACCTTAGTCGCTGAATTAAAAGCGAACGATACGATTGTTATCGCTGCACCTATGTACAACTTTACGATTCCGGTTCAACTTAAAAACTGGATCGATTTTGTCGCCCGTGCCGGTGTGACTTTTACTTACACTGAAACAGGTCCAAAAGGATTAGTGGAAGGTAAACGCGCTGTGTTAGTGACGACCCGTGGCGGCGCTCACAAAGATGGCCCAACGGATCACGTTGTACCTTACTTGAAAACGGTTTTAGGCTTTATTGGTATCACTAATGTTGAAGTGGTTTACGCCGAAGCGTTGAACATGGGCCCTGAAGCCCACGACAAAGGCATGAGCGAAGCGAAACACAGTATCGATCAGCTGAAAGCTTAATTGTCCCATTGATTAGCTGAGCCATTTGATTTGGCTGAATAAATAATGCCAGCCTTTAATAGGCTGGCATTTTTGTATGTCCATTTCAGTTAAGCACGCTTGGCTTAAGTGGCTAGGTTTGAGCGGCTGGACTCGAGCGGCTAGGTTTAAGTGGCACGCTAAGCTGTTTATTCGCAAAGGCTGCAGCCTTTGGCGAGGGTGCTTGTCTCAACATAACGCACCTTAGTGCTGGCTTGGGCGCGATTACGACTGATGCTAAAGCGTGCATGGCGCTCAGTTTCAAGCGGCTTTTCAGCAGTGTTACCCTGTGTGGCTTCAAACTGTAACGCTTTGGCATGATTTGTTTTATGCATACACCACCTCGCAGATATTTAAGTCATCACAATGTACAGACTGGCCTGATTAGCGCCGCACAACCAAGGCTTAAATTAGCTCGGCTGGCAGCAGACTAAATCTTTAAGCGAACCGCCATTTACCACGCAGCTAAAGCCATTGGCCTTGAGAATGTCGCAGCCTTTTTGCGCTCGAATACCCGCGCCACAATAGAGCACGAAGGGATGTTGCTTATTGTCGACTTGATGCAACCATTGGTCGAGTGTTGGCAGCGGCACATTAATGGCTTGGGGCAAATGACCGGAGGCAAATTCCTCCGGCGAACGCACATCAATCACCCGTGCGCCTTGTTCAATCAATTGCCAACATTTTTCGCCTGAGTGGCTGCCGGATAACTTAGCCAATAAAGATTGAAACATAGCATTGCTCCTACCATTAGAAAATTTTCAATAAGTTTATTCTAATGAATTGGCGAGTGCAAGCACTGCAGATTATCGGTAGTAATGGTTTGGTCTTTGGCGTTGTTGGTACTCGAACTCTGCATTACTGGCGTTAGATAAGCTGCTACAAGCTAAATTCATTGCCTCTTTGATAGTGAATGATGTCGTGGAATACCACGGCTTGCTCGTTTAGATTGCGATAGCCATGGGGTTTGTCGGCCGCAAATCGTACTGCTTCACCTTGGTTGAGTGGTTGCCACTCGCCATCGACTAGCACTTCCATAGTGCCGCTCAAGACAATGACATGTTCAGTGACGCCAGCTTCATGAGGCTCAGAAAGGCGCTCATAGTTTGGCAGCAGCGTGAGTTCAAACATCTCGAAACCGAAGCGCTCTTCAAAGGGGAAGAGTGAGGCGACTAGCATGCCGTCGGTGGCGGGTTGTTGGCGTAACTCGTCGGGCTTACGGAATACTGCGCCTTGGCTCTGGGGCGTGGGTTCGAGAAAAGTCGACAGCGAGATATTGAATCCACTGGCAATTTTCCACAGCGTCGCAATGGTTGGGCTTGATTCACCGCGCTCGATTTGGCCTATCATGGCCTTGCTGACGCCCGTCTCTTGGGCGGCTTTATCTAAACTCCATCCCTTTTGGTTGCGAAGTGCTTTGAGTGTGGTGGCGAGATAGCTGTTTATCGTCTGCACAATGGCCCCATCATTTTTATGAAAATTTAGTTTGTACGTTATAGCGCACAGGTGCTATCTTGTCCATCTCGTACGTTATAGCGCACGAAGGCTATTTTGTTCATTTGATAAGTGATAGCGCACAAAGTCATGACGGTATTAATTGCAGAGAAAGGGAGTGGATATGTGGCGAGATGCAGGAAGTTTGTCAAAAATATCAGCGGGTTTTATTGCGGTATTAGTGGGTTATAGCAGCTCGGCTGTGATTATCTTTCAAGCGGCTGAGGCTGTGGGGGCGACACCTGCACAGATTAGTTCATGGCTGTGGGCTTTAGGTGTGGGCATGGGCGTGACCAGCATAGGGCTATCGCTTTACTACAAGAATCCAATTCTAACGGCATGGTCGACACCGGGCGCGGCGCTTATGGTGACCAGCCTAGCGGGATTGAGCGTCAACCAAGCCATAGGCGCTTTTCTGGTGAGTTCGATGTTAATCACTCTTTGCGGTGTTGCGGGCTGGATGGATAAGCTTATCCGCATCATGCCGCAGTCAGTCGCTTCAGCCATGTTAGCGGGGATCTTATTGCAATTTGGGCTAGGGCTATTTCAGGCGATGCAAACCCAGCTGAGCCTCATATTAATCATGCTGTTGGTGTTTGTCGTCGTTAAGCCTTTTGCGCCGCGCTACATCATCTTGCTGACCTTGTTGGTGGGCATAGGCATGAGTTTTCAATTAGATTTACTCAAGCTAGATGCTGTTCAGTTGCAACTGGCGATGCCAGTGTGGACGACACCTGAGTTTTCGCTGGCGAGTGTAATTGGCGTAGCATTACCGCTGTTTGTGGTGACTATGGCATCGCAAAATATGCCGGGCGTTGCTGCGCTGCACGGTAATGGCTACAGGCCGCCTATTTCACCTTTGATCACGAGCACAGGGTTAATCGGGGTCATTTTGGCGCCCTTTGGCGGTTTTGCTTTTAACTTATCCGCCATCACAGCGGCCATCTGCATGGGTAAAGAGGCCGATCCAAATCCGGCTACCCGCTACTGGGCGGCGGTATGGGGCGGGGTGTTTTACTTTATCACTGGGTTATTGGGTGCCACTGTGGTTGGACTGTTTTCCGCTTTCCCGAAGGAATTAGTACTGGCCATCGCCGGATTAGCCCTGCTCGGCACTATCGCCAATAGCCTGACCGCCGCATTAGCTAAAACGGAAGATCGCGAAGTCGCGGTGATCACTTTCTTGGTCACGGCATCGGGTTTTAGTGTGCTGGGTATCGGCAGCGCATTTTGGGGACTGTTGCTTGGGTTTATTATCCATTGGTGGAATGGGCACAGAACTGCATCAGTAGTTAAGCGAGCGAATACTTAACTGCAGCAAAGCGCCTTAGAGATGAATTTCAAAGACTAAGGCGCATGTGTTTTAGATTCTCTTCGTCATAAACACGCTATTGGGGTCGAGTCGATAATCGGCGAAGGGGCCACAGATTTCAAAACCAAATTTGCAGTAGAGCAGGCGAGCGGGGCTGAAGAAGTCCATCGAACCTGTCTCTAGGCTCAGACGTTTGATACCTGCGGCTTTGGCATCGTTAATCAAGTGCTGCAATATTTTAGACGCTATACCTTGCTGCTTATAGGGCGCGGCGGTGCGCATGGATTTGATCTCCGCATGCTCGGCATCTAACCATTTTAGTGCACCGCAGCCCGCTAAATTGTTGCCATCCCACAGGGTCCAAAAGCGAATATTGGGCTGACGCAGGCCGTCAAGATCTAATGCGTGAACGCTTTCAGGCGGAGAGGTTGCCCGCATATCGTCGAGGTGTTCCTGCAGTAAAGCCGCAATCTCAGGCCCTTTAAGGTCATCTAAGGTTATTTTCATGGCTCTTATGGTGGATTTCATAGCAGATCGGGTGCTCCCTATTATTTTGGCTTATCCATAATGGCGTCATCGCTTTGTTATCTGTTTGCCAATGCGCCGTTGTAGATAAGCAAATGTTAGGCCAAGCGTTTTTAGCTTTAGCTAAAGCTAAACGCAGAATCAAAGTCAAAGTCGTGGGGCTTCACCCCACACCCGACCAAGGAGGACTGCTCGTCCTATCCTCCTTGGATTCTCCAAGACGCCCCTTACGGAGTTGAAATCTCCTTGGGCAATTAGCGTCCTTATGCTATCGCGTCAGACGCTCGTCCCTGATTCGACTGATGCTATCTCGGCCTCCATGTCTCGATTACGCAACGAACGCTAATGCCCTGCGGCAACTCCGAGGGGAAAGTGTATTCCTTAGACTCTAGCGTTATTGGTCAATTGTTAAGAAGTAAAAGTTATGTTTGTCCGACCTTTTACAATCCTTAACTCCTTTGCAAAACCGCTGTTTTTTTTGCGACTATAACGGTGTTTTAAGCGGATACATTCACCATTCCTTTAACGCATGTTCTGTAGTTCTATTTACTACAAAGTGGCTTGCCGAAGCTTGAATGCAGATTGAAAGTACATTATGTCGTTGTTTTTAAATAGACTACTTGATTTCATGGCACGAATGATTAGTGCGCTAAATATCTTATCGGTTTATTTGTGTAGTAAATAAATGTGAGTTATGCGATAACGGTGATAACTTACTGTCATATTTAAAGAATTTTGTCATAGAAGTTTAAAACAAAGTAGGTTTTTTTGTTTGAGTTTAACGAGAAGTATAGGTATAACCCCGTTAAACCTACGAAATCTAGAATTCATCGCGCTAACACCTTTTAGGGAATATTAGTTTTGCCTAACATATTGACTACTATAAGAATTACTTCATTTCAAGATTTTTTGAATAATGTTGATATGGGGCAGAATAGTCCTGAATCATCCTTATGGTTCAGAGGGGCTGGTAAGTCAGGGCAAGAGCGTGAGTGCTCATTTTTCATTCATGCTTAATCCAGCCAGTAAAACCAGCTCAAGATAGTCTTCATTTATATGGGCTCGGCGCTGTTTACGTGGCACGCTCATCGCTTTACTGGTCTCTGCGCGAAGCATATTGAGCCCAAGATGCCGCATGGCTGCCATGTTGGCGGCGGCATGACCGCGGAAGATTTGGTTATCGTCTTCGTCCATGCTGACATCAAGCACCCAATGTAGTTTATT
>NZ_JAKKRZ010000045.1:0-22330 GCF_025653725.1 Shewanella sp. SM74
ACTGGCAAGGTTGAATTAGGCTGATACTCAGCCAGTAAAGCGCGCTGTTTATAGTAAGTGGTGATAGAGACATTATGGTGTTGGCAAAATTCGATATTAGTGCCACTAAACGAGCCGCGTTGTTGAAGTAGCATCTGCCACTGAGTAGTTGTTCTGTATGTTTTCATCACCTGCTCCAAATTTATCATTGAGCAGGTATTTTTAGACAATCAGAACATCGATGCTAGGTGTACTTCGCTAGACGCATACCCTAAAACCAGCATGGATGACATTCTTTCTATGGCGTTTGTGGAAGAGTTGCATCAACGTTTGCTTGGTGATGTGTGGGAATGGGCCGGCAGCTACCGTCACCGAGAGTTGAACATTGGTGTAGATCCGCTGAATATCCGGCCAGATTTACACAACTTACTGGAAGACATCAAATGCTGGATTGAGTTTGAACACTATGACAGCCTAGAACTCTCGGCCCGGATACAGCACAGGTTAGTTAAAATTCACCCTTTTCCTAACGGCAACGGACGTCACTCGCGCGTGATGACGGACTACATACGAATGGTACTACTCAAACAAAAGCCTTTAGTTTGGTCCAATACAGATTTGGATAAACAAAGCCAAGAGCGGGGTGAGTACATTGCGAGCTTACGCCAAGCTGATGCCGGCGATTATGCGCCTTTAATTCAATATCTTCAGGCGAAAGGGAATGTGACTTAAACCAAGCGTTAAGAGCTAAATATACAATTACAGTGTGGATAGTTAAAAGAGGCTGGAACGTAAGCCTCTTTTCTTTGTACAGAGAGCAAGCTCACCAAAACAACCCCCATTGTCCCCAGAAATGGAGTACACCACAACGACAATTCTAAGTAACTTTTGGACATAAACGTTTTAGAAAAGGCAGTGTACTCTGATCGCTGCCATTTAAGTATGAATCTTTAATACTCAGTATGAAACTTATTCTACTCACACAAAAGACATCGATTCCGTGGCGTTTAGCCGATGCCCTTAGCGACAAGGGAAGCCAAAATACGCAAAAAAAAACCACGGCATAGCCGTGGTTTTTGGTGGTTTATACTTCTGAACTACCTATCCAGTGGTTATCCAGATAAGCATTCCAACCATTAGGACTATATGCGTAGATATCTAACGATTCTAATGCATCATGAGTCCAATGGCCGTTGGGGGCTGATACTTTTGCAACTTCATTTCCATCTAAATCCTGGATAATTAGCGTTAAGCACTCAAAACCAACTAATAAATCTGGTTCCCCGTTGTGAATAGGTCTAGTGACGATCATTATTAATCCACCTATTGTTTTGGTTGTTTATTCAAAAAATCTACAGTTTTTACTTTGGGATTAAACTTCATCAAGAATTTCACGAGCTTGTTTTATAGCAAGGCTCATTGAATAACTTTCAAGTTGTTTGACTTCGAATGCAACACACTCTCTACCTGTTCGTAGAATATGCATTACAGTTTGTTTGTCTCTAATCCCATAGGTAACGACGTTTGTTAGTGAATTCCCCGGTTTCCATTGTGTATGTACACGAGTGATTCGGGAGCCACCAGCAAGTTTCGCCAGTGCCAAATGAGCATTTTCTGAAAGTGTTGGAATAATCATGTGTGTTCTCCAGATTACAGAGACACACTGACCCCAACAGGGTAAGAATGTCCCTGCGGGTGTTTATGGGGTTAATTAATCGTTTTAATCAGTTCGAAAGCCGAAACTAATAAGCGAGTCGATAGCGCCCGTTTTGGTTGACAAAATGGTGACTCGATAACAAATTTTGCACTATTCCTTGCCAATCTATATTTAAACTTGTTTTAGTATAAACATTTGATATTAGTGACAATATTTCAGGCTCGCTCCATGTTCTGCATTGCATCACTCGTCTAAGTGTTGCTAACAATTCTTGAGTTAAGCTGTTCTCAATATTTTGAACGTACAGCTCAAGGCTGCTTACAGCGTTAATGTTTTTAGCCTTTTTAAAAACAAGCAACTTTTCGTGCATGATGCGTACAAGCGGCGTTCTCCCACGATTGTTATAAGTGGAGGAATTGCTTACTACGTTATGCTGAAGCTTGATTATTTCGTCGACCAAAGGATCAGGAGCTAGCGCTTCTGTTATCGAAGACCAGTTGATATAGACTCCTTTCCGTCGGTGATTACCCATTAATACTGCGTAATGACCACCAGCGAGGGTAGCGTCCGAGATATTATGCAACGCCAGTTTCAGCGCAGCTCTAAAATCATCATCAGACAACCGGCTCATATCATGTTTATGCTCGTTACCCCACATATGACCGCTATACTGGATCATGCTGCCGTATGGGGGATGGAAAAAGACTAAATTAGCCTTTTCACCAACGGTAGAACATAAGTCATCGACTAGCAGATTAAACCCACTATGCAGATCGGTGCCAAAGAAGCGCACACCTTTCGATGCAGCAACCTCTTGCGAGGTTCCGCCACCGACAGCAGGATCTACGAACAAGCCACCAGCAGGCAGATAATTGTCGATCAAATCAGCAACGATATGACCTGAACAATTTCCGCGATACTTGTTGTCACCAAAAGGACCACGATCAGGATATGACGCTATAGAACTCGTAAACATAACCTAGTCCCTCATAATTCGTTAAAAAATGAAACCGTTATGAAAATCTCAGCTCGGTACATCTCTTTGTTTAACGCAGTGGTCCAGATTATGTCTCCTTCACAATAGGTCACTAGCTCCAGTGTTGAATCATTCCGCCACACACAATGCAGTTCGTTTTCAAAAGCTAGTCGAGTCCAATCTTGGTCTTCTTCAATTAGCGTTATTTCAAACTGATACAAAGTTTGCGGCGTTAATTCGCGTACCAATATACAACCAGTACTTGTTGTTTCAACCTTGTGCAATTGGCTAGGAGCGCTAGCAAACCAATATGCATCATCAATACCATCGGTATAGATAAAACGTTCTGGTAAATCGCTATCGTTATCAAACCCGATAACTTGCTTCGGCTTTCTAATGAACACATTATAAATATTGGTTAACGTAACAAAGTCACCGACCTTAAAATCACAAGGTATTAGTGACTCTAACGCAATCTCTGCTTTAAATTGTTCATACTTCAATTGTTTGTTGATTTGATGTTGAGATAACATGATGTGTCCTCCAAAGACATTGAAGGCACAACCTCCCAATGGGAAGTTATGCCCATTGGGGTAGTTACAAGAATTAAGCGACCAAACGCATCTTATTTAGTGTTGTGGCGTGACGCTGAACGTCCGCAATAAAATCAACCATAAGCTGATTACCGCTTTCATTAAACGCTCTTTTCCACGACTCCCACGAAGCTAAGTTGGTGCTACTATTGTGAAGAGAAAACGTCTCGTTTTGAGACCAAGGCGAGCCTAACAATCGATCCATCTTATCTACCAGCATTGGTAATGACGTACACGATTTAATGTTAAACGGCGGCTCTTTAATCAAACTAAAAGCCATCGCCTTAGGGATACTATTAAGTTTGTCGTCTACAGCGTGATAAAACCGCCCATCAGACCAGTTTTCGACATGTACCGGGTCTATTCCCTCGTAAAGAGGAATAAGGCAAGTACCGCCATCTCTAAGTATCCAAATATACTCTCTATTTGGCGTTTCAATTTCCGCCCGTTTCAACAAAATCTCATCACTTTCAAGATCGCCTCTATGAGTTAAAGGCCAACCATGCAGTTTAGATTCTTGTTGGATTTTAGAATAGATAACATGTGCTTTTATCATGTGTCGCTCCATTAAAAATTAAAGGACACACCGACCCTATAGGGTGATATGCCCTACGGGATTGTAAAGGTTAGTGATAGCAGCCTAGTTGCGTTTTCCCATCGCTATCCATTCGTGGCGTTAAGCCAGCAAACGGAGCAATTAGATATTCACATCCAGTTAAGTTATCTATTTTTATTGCAAAACCGCTTCGTTTTGCGTTTCCAATGTCATCTGTTGAATTAAAATCCGGTTCCTCAAATAGCTTTGGAACGTTGGTTATAGCAACAAAAACAACTGACATTGCAATGGATTGCCATAATTTCATAGTGTGTCTCTCCAAGTAGAACTAAAAGGACACACCGACCCTATAGGGTGATATGCCCTACGGGGTTAGTTGTGAATTTTAAAGTGCTTATCTTCTATCAGTAAGACCGTCTTTCCATTCTCATGAGAAAGAAGGGTTCTCTTACCCACATACTCATGCCTGATATCTGCCCAACATTCGAGATCATCCCTTTCTGTCTTCCATACGCCCGTAAACGGTATTTTTTCAAACTGTTCAACAGTGAATGATGGAAGGGGGACTTCAAAGCGCAATTGCGACTTTTTGTGGACCAAAATGCCGGCTGGCGTAAGTAAGGACTCGTCGCCTTCATTATGAAAGCTGCGATACCCAAACCCATCGCCGGTATGCGCCATTAATTGAGCATCTAATGACTTGAGATGTAGTGGCAATAATTTGATAAGTTCTTTCATAGTGTGTCTCTCCGATTTATTTGAAGGACACACCGACCCATTAGGGTGATATGCCCTAGTGGGGTTAGTTTTCTTTTAGTTAATCAAAAGAGATGCGAGCTGCTTGCACAGATCCACACTCAATTGTTTGACCAATATGGACTCCGTGGCGCCTAAGCGTCTCTTCCAGTGCTATTGCACAGAATTGAAAGGCTCTCGCTCCCTCATCGGCATCCGAACGTTTATTACAGTCAGCTTCATACTCGCGGAACTGCTTTACTAAGTCCTGCAATTCTATCTTTAGTAGTATTTCCATGTTTAGTACCTCGATTTCATTCTGGCCGGTCGTACAGGCTTGTCCATTTTGACGATAACGCCATCTTGCTGTTGCACGACGGCTTTCTCTATTCTCGACAAAGTGTTACGACCACTCCAAACCAAATTTGTTTCTTGCTTGACGCAATAACGTATATTTAGTTTGTTGCTTTTTCCTTGGGTCAGAAGATGCTCTCGACAATGAAAATTCTCTACCATTAATAAGAAGGCTATATCACCTAAAGCGGTGTCCAGCTTGCTCTGTAATTTACGTTCATTTATCACCTTTCTACCGATGTAATACGCCACAGTTGATGGCACCGCAGCCGTCAGAATATTTCCTAACGCCTTGATCAACTCCATCATAAGGAGGTTATCTATCACAATGTTTTGCATAATAGCTTCCTTAAAGTTGTTGTATGACAATCGAGGTGATTGATTTACAGCAACAAGGCAGAATTTCATCTTCATCCAACATTGCTATCGGAGATTGAATGAGACTGACTTTGCCGCTGATTAGTTTCGATTTACATTGACCACAGAAACAACTTTTGCAATCAAATTTTAATTTGTTGGGGAGGTTTCTTAGTTCAATGTTTTCTTCGATTTTTAATGCCGATTCGCTTAGTGGCGCAACAAGATAATTCTCATTATGCACCCAGTTTTGGGTTAGTTTACAGTTCAAGCTGTTACGCCTGCCTGAGTTACTACCGACTCTAGTTCTCTGACTATATTGTCAATTTCCATTGAAAAATCGAATAAAAATGTCAAGCGACCATCATTGGTATGGTTTGTATCCTCTTTTGCGTTAACACATTTTTCCAAAAAACTGCACAGTTTACTACCGAAGCTAAAACCCTCTGTGCAAACATTATTGTCAGCGTGAGTAATACTTTTAACCTTGAAGCTAGCATCGAGGTACGATGAGTCATCGTAATCTGAATGCCACTGTGCTCCCCAGCTTAAATATCCTGAATAAACAATGTTCAATCGCCAATCATCAAATTGCAGTGCAAGCTTTTGATTATAGAGTGACTGCTGAGTCTTATCGTTGAACTCATATTCAAGATTTTCTGTTGTAACTTCTAGTGTTGTCATAATTGTGGATCCATGTTTGACAGGGAACCACCAGCCCTAGGGCAGTGATCCCCCAAGGGTTGAATTTATTGTTACGCTGCTAAGGCAGCATTAACGGTATTGGTTTAGAATATTTTGTCCTCCAGGTATATATTTGGAAGACATAATTCCCAAAGGGAAAGAATATCTCCCAATGGGTAGGTTGTATTTATGGTTTAAAAGGTGTCATCTAAATGGTCGAGCCAAATGTCGAATCTTCTATCCATAATCTCTATTAATAGATAACTCATGAAATTGAACCGATAAGTGAATCTATCCGTAAAATAAAACCGAGAATAATCGATTTCATTGTCTTCTCGATAAATCATTGTTTTGATGTCATCAAATACTTTGTTATCTTCGACATTAAGATTATCCAAAGCGATGGATACCAAGGTTTCTAAATCATGCTGGTACATGAATACTTCGTTATATACTTTGTCATCCTCAAATGGGTATTCACATTTATGACACACATCTCGATCACAACTATGAAATCCACAGTGTTCACAATCTAAAGTATAATGTTGATTGACACTTCCACTATGACAAGCCTCAAAATCACGTCTGGATGAATTTTGACCACAATTCGGACATTTTTCTTGGCTTCTATATCCATCATGGTCTACAACATTGTCGATAATGAAATGGTTGTATTGTGCTTTATCAAAAGTTTCAAATCCTAAATAAGTAGAATTGTTCATAATGTGTCCTCCAGTAGTTATTAATCCACCGAAAAGACAATAATTCCCAAAGGGAAAGAATGTCTCCCGATGGGTGGGTTAGTTAGCCGAATGGCTCTCACATCATCCATATCGCTTTGATATCGATTAATGCCGGTCACTATAGTCATTGCTGAAAATAGCCGCTCTGGTTTCCCATGGTGAGCTTACATGCGCTTATATAATCAAATGATCCAAAGCCAAAAGAGGCTTAAAGATTAGATGAGTAGGGATAAACGATTGAGGAACTTCACAAACCAAAATCGACTCTCGAATCGACTTGGGTTTATGAGGCGGCTATCTTGCGAGTCGCCGCCTCTCCACAGTTTCAAATTTCAGCTATTATTCCTTTATCGCTTATGAGTAATTTTTTTCTGGCCCACGTTGTCAATCGTTCAATTCTGGTATCGCTATCAAGTTGTGAAATGTCATTCCCAACTTTAAATGAGCGCGTTAATTTAGAACTGATCGTCAATATGCATGAGTCGGTGTCAAATATGCCCTGCACGAATTCTGAATTTGCCATGATTATTTTCTCCACAATAAAAATTTTAGTAAGGTTATCCATCGCAAAAGGCACTGAATTAATGCGTTTTGTGATGGATAACCCAGTTACCTAGCCCCTACAAAGGGACTAGGTAACAGAGATAATCAACTGGCTATATAGCCTGGGATTAGCGTAGGATCTGCGTTAAACACATCCAACCAATCTTCTTTTTCTGTGTTAAGAAACTCAGGATAATAAATCTGGCATTTAATCCCTCGGTCCTTCAATTTCGCCTTCAACTTTTCTGCCGAAGACAGTCCTGCACCACTTGGCTCTCTATCTGCCCAAATACCGACATGTGTGATGTCAGAATCCGGTTCAAATAGTGCAAGTACGGTGTCACTATATAACGACCAGCATGGCAATCGGTTGGCATTGTAGAGCGCGAGCGCTGTTTCAATCCCCTCGGTTACACCAATGTATTTGCCTCCACCCGTAAGCGGCATCGGCTCCCCTAAACGAAATGCACCACCACCCATGTAATCGGGAGGGCTCAATAACTTTTTAGGATTGCTGACTTCAGCTTTACCGCTGCCGTCGGGTTTCAAATAGATACGATGGATCGTTAAATTACTGCCGTTCTTACTTTTAAAGATTCCAAGTAAGGCAGGAAATTTGCCGATAAACGCTTTATTTTCTGTACAGTAATAATCAAGTCCCGGATGGAAACCCAATGAGTGAGAAAAACGATGAACCTCTTCAGTAGTCAAAGTTAACCCCCGACTGTAGAAATAATTCATTGCGATTTCTGAACGATGAGCAGGTATAGCCTCGAGGTATACTTTCTGCAACGCCATTAATCGTTTATCTTTTTCCACTTTACTACAGTATTCAGAACGCTGTGCTTTTTCTCGGTTAAGTTGAACTGATACTTCTTTGGAACTGATGCCACGGTAGTCATCTCCCGTGATTTGCAATACTTCATCTGCAGCTTCTCGAATAGAGCAGTTAAGATAAAATGCAATAACATTCAATCCGTCAGTTAGTTTTCCAACTTGATTGTGAAATGCTTGTCCTGTTTCTTCCCAACCTTTAACCAGACGAAACACGGTGTTTCCATTTCCTGATTGTGGGCATGGCACTTGCGCAGGATATCGATCAATAGCGAATTTTAAACCACTGAAACGTTCGAATATATTGCGCCAGCCACCATGTTGTTGAACAAGTACTTTTACTTTTTTGATTTTAGATTGAGTAGGTTGATACATAATATTCTCCTAATTTTGCCTACGGAAACCCCAAAACTCCCTCGCAAGAAGAAACTTTGGTGGTTTCCGCAAGCAAATGGACAAGCACGCCATTAAGACGTGCTTGTTGTTGTTACCGTTTTAGAAGAGGGCTCATTATCCATGAGGCCCCTATAAGTATCTTTTTGCCGTTACGAACTTCGTAAACAGCAATACACCCACTCGCTCTTTTTTCTGTGATTAGCTTTTCCATAGTGTGCCCTCCAAGGCATTTTTGTGGGAGCACACTAATCCCCAAGGGGAAAAGTAGACCCCCTTGGGTTGATAAATCTGTTTTACGCTAATTAAAAGCGTGTTTTAGTCCTTTGGTTAACGCATTAACCAGTTCGTCAGTTGAATGAATCACCTGAAAATCTGATTCTGAAAATCCAGTAACGCGGGCGTTGATGCCAATTCCAAAGACTTTTACACCTAACGCCAATGCATCTGCAATCGCTTGCTCGGTCTGAGACTCACTGTTTGGATCTCCATCGGTAATCACGAACAGTAACTTTCTTGGTTCCGATCTCATCACTAAGTACGATACTGCGGTTGTGATCGCTTCTGCGGTCGGTGTTCCCCCATCAGAATTCATATTGAATGCTGCTTGGCTTTTTTTCTCTCCAAATGGTTTTACTACTGCAACCTTATATTGACCACTCGAGTCATCGCTCACTGGATAATACCCAACCATGGATTCAACACCGTGAATACCATCTAAAGCTGTGCTTAGCGAGTAAGCAACGCTGTTGGCCATGATCATGTCGGCTTCTCGCATCGAGCCTGACTTGTCGACCATTAAAGCAATGGCCGCATTCGGTGAACGATGAATGGTTTCACTATCAAAAACTTTGGAATTGCCTACGCCCACACTCGCTAGACGAGATGAACTTATGCTTTTACCTCTGTTTTTGTATGAATTGTTGACGTAGTTTTGGTCGTGAAAAATCCGTTTTAATGGATTTTTAAGCTTCGCGATTAATCCTCGACAGTTTTCACTAATGTAACGCCTGTTCAATAGGCTAACTTGATGGTTTCTTTTGCTGATAGGTAACGCAAAAAAACCTCCATCATCTAGATTATCTTTGACCATGTCCTCAATAGCTGCGGCTAACTTCTCATGAAAATCATCGTCAAAATCTTCAATTTCTTGAAGCATGTCCAAGACTTTCTCAGTTAATACAAATTCTTGAGTACCATTGGGAGTTTGTTGAGTAACTTTGCCATTGCCGTTAGCATCATCTGAATCGCTTGAGTCACCTTCGCTACTATCTGAGCCGTGGGCATCGTCAGAGTCGCTTGAGTCATCTTCGCTATCATCTGAGCCGTTGGCATCGTCAGAGTCGCTTGTGTCATCTTCGCTATCATCTGAGCCCTTGGCATCATCTGAATCGCTTGAGTCTCCTTCGCTACTATCTGAGCCGTGGGCATCGTCAGAGTCGCTTGAGCCACCTTCGCTATCATCTGAGCCGTTGACATCGTCAGAGTCGCTTGAGTCACCTTCGCTATCATCTGAGCCGTTGGCATCGTCAGAGTCGCTTGAGTCATCTTCTGGTTCAACGTTTTGATCTTTCACCCATTCAATCAATAACTCATATATTGATTCGGCGGCTTTAAAACACTGTTCAGTGCTTGTTAAGCCATCTAATATTGAGCCGTCTAAGAGTGAATGAAGATCTCTATAAAATTGCTCTCCAAACTTAGCCAACACAGCAGAATCGGCTTGATTAAACAAGTCGGTTACGGGTTGTTCTAAGTAACAACGTCCCTTCATCAATACCCATGCGTGTAATAGACTAGGTACTGGTGCATCTTCAGGTATCGGTGGAAACAAACCTTTTACTTTGCAAAGCTCTACAAGCTTACGCAATGTGGTTTTGGTGCCGCGAAAGTCTGCCATTAAACGCTTTTCTTGATGAACATCATCAAGGGCGTTAAGTAGACTTTGAAGATACTGTGATCTTTGGGACGCAAGCTCATACCAGTTTAAGTCGGTGTAGTTTTCATGACCAAGCTCGTGATCGCAAAACCCCAGAGACATAGTGATAAAATCATCATCACTAAAATCACCCGCAGGCAAATTAATCAGACCTGGAACATAATAAGCTTGATTCCCGGAAAACTGGATAGTTAGATCGTTATTGGTTGTAAGCACTCTACTGATATTATTGTATTTCCTCAGTAGTTTTGCTTTAGTTTGTGTAGCCATCGGTGTGTCCTCCAAGAGACTTGAAAGGAGCACACCGATCCCCCAATGGGACAGATGTACTCCCATTGGGGTTTAAAATCCAAGACCAAAGCTAAAATCATCTTGCTCTTGATCTAGATTTGCTACTCCAAATGAATTATCTACTGAAATTTCAGCAGACAATGGATCTGGATTTTTTTCAGGTTCGGATTCAAACACTGTTAGATCTTCATCTAAACTGGTTGAAACTGTCTCCCCTAATACGCCAAAATCATCCACGATTACTTCAGGCTCCTCTTCTAACAGAAACTCATTAGAAGCATGATTCTTCAGCATGTCCGGATTTGACATAACCAACGTCCAACGCGCCAAGTTTGCCAAATTAGCACCTTCAATCCAGCCAGCTTTCGGCATGGAATCCAGAACTTCATTCGTTTGCGCTACCACTTTTTCGATATTGCTATCGAGAAATGATAAGCCTTGCAACTTAGAAATTAAGCGTTGAAACGAATCTTTGATCCGTCTGTTAGCTTTGGTTCGAGCAACTTTTCGACCTGATGCGTCAGCAACAAAGAATGAGCGATCATAAATATCGCTAGCCATCTTTGAGACTTCTTCATAAAGATTGTCTAGTATGTCCTCGGCAAGTTCTTCAGCTGATTCAGTGTCACCGTCAGCAATCAATGGATTAAATGCTACCGGGGGCAACATCTTCATTTTGAATCGACCGCCAAACTCATTTCTGTCTAACGTGTAACGTCGCATAATATCTGCAACATCCAAGTTAGACATTTGCCAATCACTTACAAGGCTATCGTAATTATCAAGCATGTCATCGAGCGACAACTTCCAATCAGCTTCGATTGCCGCGATCTCACATTGGAGCTCACCCAAACGAGCCAAAGGCACGATTGTCATGTCACCCCAACGAACACCGTAAGCATTTAAAGTACGACTGATTGCCTGTTTCGCTTTGCTTACAAAGTTAAGCGGCTCTTTTGGAAACCACCGGATTTTCGCCCCTTTAATAGAGTCCGAATCCTCTAGTTTTCCATCGAGCTCCACTTTCACCTTCGGAAGTGCTTTCTCACCGCAAGCGGCAAGTGTAATGACGTTAACTACACACACACCATCTTCCAGTTGCGTCAGACGCGAACAGATTTCAGTTGTGGTGTTTAATGCTTGATTTGTTGATGTTGATGTATCCATGATGTGTCCTCCTAGGACAAAAAAGGGATACATCTACCCATATGGGATAGAGTGTATCCCTTATGGGTTGGGTAATTTTAAAGTTTGATGAGAGAGCTATAAGCCCAAAGTGTATCGGCTACATAGCCTTTACTTAACTTGGACTTGATTAACTTATCTCGTTTAGCGACGCCTGCTGGTACTGATAAATCAATGTCAGTTTCATACAGCGCCCATTGGTCTAGCGTTTGTTCATTTTTGAACATGACAACCACTTTGTCGTTTGCACTGCCAGTATATGAGCTTATCGCCCATTTCTTTCCGCAGAGCTGTTGAAACAATGTGAAGTTTAAATTTGTATGTTCCACTGTCAGCAATGTGGTTCTATAGTTAGCAAATTTCAATTCAATGTTGCCATCTATAATTTCGCTTACTAAGTGTCTATAACTCTTAATGATCCCAGCCGGTGTATGGCTGTTACCATCACGAATAGATACCACTATGGGCTTGCCTTCTCGCACGATACCTACAACAACAAACCCATCGTCTTTAGAGCGAGCGAACCAACGTGATCCGTCGCCCCAATTCTCAGAGTTTTCATTAAACGCCTCAAACACTAAGCCAGAAGGCAAAGTGTCCAAGTCGATACTTGCCGCAGGTATTATTACTTTTTTGCAAGAATTTCTTTCAGTGGTTTATTGATGTCATCGCCAAATATTTTGTTCACAATCTCATTAGCAATGTCAGCGTCATCGGCAGGAACCGACTTTAAAAACACTGAATCAAGAGATTGTTTTAAAGTGCGAAACGCCCCAAAAGCTTGGATATAGTAAACCCAAGCGACCAGCACACGAGTTGAAAATATACACTGAATCGGATCATCCACATTACCATCACGATTAACTCCAAGCGCAGCATCGCGAAATGCGTTTGCTAGCTTGATAGCATCATTGCGAAGATGAAGCGGTAACCGCGGCGCAAACTTTTCAAGGATTATTGACTCTTGAACTATGTTTGGATAGTGCGTTTCAAGCCACATAAAGCGACTCAAAAATGCACTATCCATCTGGTTTGACGTAATGTAACGCTCGTCGTGACCAGCCCCATAGGTGTTTGCTGTGCCAATACAGAAGCATTGATCATGTTTTTGTATCGTTTCTTTGAACATTTCCAGTGGCCATGGTTTTCCTTCAACAAGCAAATGCATTGCTGACGTGAGCTCACCACTAGCCTTATCAAACTCGTCCAACAACAAAATCCCACCATTTAGGTAAGCCTTGGCTGCTGGGCCGTATTCTTTACGTGTGACCGTTTGGCCATTTTCCACATCAAGCACATAGCTCCCCTCCAGATCTTGTGGATTCATGCGAGCATGAATTTTTACGATATAGATAGGGAGATTTAGCTTGTCTGCTAAGTACAACGCTAGCTCGGTTTTACCCGTCCCAGTGTGTCCTTGCAGACCTAGACTTAGCATCTGCTTCGGTGCCATAAGCCAAACTAAAGCAAGTTTTGCCGTTTCTGCATCAGGTACATACATCGAATTCGATGAAATACAATCAGGGTGACGGTGCTTGCGGCGTTTTAACATTGCTGTGCTGCCTTGCTCGAATAACTCAGGGAAAATCGCTTGTGCTGCCACCTGCTCCATTTCTGAGTAATCGACTACGCTGTTTGATGTTGTGTTTAATTGTGTTACTGACATAAGTGCGTCCTCCAGGACTAAGTAAAGAGGCGCACTTATCCCCAATGGGAAATAAGTGCGCCCATTGGGGGTTGGTTAAGCTTTATTAATTGAGACAGCGAAAAGACTAACCATCTCGTTACGGCTGTAGCCTGCGAGATACAAATCGTCCATGAGTTCACCAATCTGCTTTAGCAGAGTAGTGAGTTCATATTGGCCATCACAATGTTGAAGTAAAATTTTGAACAAATTTTGTTCTACCACTTTTACACCAATTTTCTCTTTGAATTCCACAGCAAAAAAATCTACCCAGTGAGTAAACTCAGCAAGTAAGTCAAATTCTACTTGCTTGCCGTACCGGAACATTATCTGCCTGATCTCATACCGAATTACGGATGGGTCTAGGTGCATCAAACGACAAATCTCTGCAAATTGCGGTGTAGATTGCCATAAAACTTCTTCTTTAAAGAGGACGTTAGATGGCTCCGCATTGCGTAAAACTTCTAAAGACCGCACCAACATCCCTTCTAAAAGAGTGTTGATTTCATCTTTAGTCCATTTGATGTGATAAAGATTTTTATTGGGTTCAAAGTGTGGGTCCATCATCATCATCAAACTGCATTTCTCGTTACCTCTAACCATCGAGGCTACAATGTCGCTGTCTAATTGGTGGTGAATGGTTTGTGGATCAGACCAAAAAGGCTGTCCATTTTGAGAATTTGATTGGCGCATGGTGTATCCTCCAGGATCGCGAGAAAACACCAGTCCCATAGCGGGGGTGTTTCCCGCATGGGTGTGGTAAATATTTAGATTAGTTAACTGAATTCATGAGCTGGCTCATTTCAGAGTCAGTACGCGACAATAGGCGCGAAGTTTTAGCAAACTTTGCGTCTGATCGTTTGGTATCGTGAATTTGTTTAAGTTTTTTTAATATCTTCTGCTTGCGTCTACGCAAGTAAGCGGCCTGAGAAGATAAAGTTTTTCGATTGTTCATGTGTTTCTCTCCAAATTTAGAGGAACACAAGCCCTTGAGGGAGTGTCCCTCAAGGGTAAGTTGTTTATAACTGTGTTATTTATTAGGTTGTTTGTTTTTATCTTGCCTGATGGCGAAACAACCTACTGCTACGAGCATTAAAGTCGCAACAGAAAAACCAGCTAATGAATACAAAATAAACGTTTCAGGTGACACTATGTAGTTACTCATAAGGATGTCCTTACCTTAAATTTTAGCACTTGATTCAATTTCGAGCAATTAACAGTGTTCAAGGCGACCCACCGTTATACTTATTCAGTAACCAAATCAAACCAAAATGCAAAACAATAAGGTTTCCCGCTAACACCAGCATTATTGCACTTACCATTGGAGAAAAGCCTTGGTAAACACCGAGCAACGCCACTCCAATATCTAGTAAATATGTTACCAAAATTGAAGAAATCGCGTTATGGATACCCCCTAACTTCCAACCATCAATAAGCGTTAATGCAAAATGACTAAACATTAGCGACAATCCAAGTACAACCATCGAACAGTAACCTACCGTGACAACAGTAGAACTAGCAAGATTGTTAGTACCAAGGAAGAACAGGCCAATACCTAGAGTATTGAGACTGTTAGTGTATTTTTTTTTCAAATTTTTCATGATTTCTCCTGATTAAAATGGCGAAACCATGCCCTAGTGGGAAAGATTTCCCACTAGGGTTGAAGTTAATTAATGACCAAAGCCACCTCCATTTTGGAAGCCGCCTTGCTGTTGAGCAGGTCGATTTTGGTAACCACCTTGCTGCGGTGCATATTGCTGTGGAGCATTCTGCGGTGCAGGTCTATTTTGGTAACCACCTTGCTGCGGTGCATGTTGCTGTGGAGCATTCTGCGGTGCAGGTCGATTTTGGTAACCACCTTGCTGCGGTGCATGTTGCTGTGGAGCATTCTGCGGTGCAGGTCGATTTTGGTAACTACCTTGCTGTGGTGCATGTTGCTGTGGAGCATTCTGCGGTGCAGGTCGATTTTGGTAACTACCTTGCTGTGGTGCATGTTGCTGTGGAGCATATTGCTGTTGTGGTGCATGTTGTTGCTGAGAAGCCTGTTTAGGGGAATACTCAATAATTTCATTCACAACAACTCTTACTCCAAACTTTTTCTTACCACCTTGCGGTTGGTAATTGTTCGATGCCATAAACCCTGAAATCGTCATTTTATCGCCAACATTCGGGATAAAATTCAGTTTTGCAGGCAGGTAGGATTCCAAGAACAACGTGTCCTTAGTTTCCCACTGTCCATTAATCATTGAACCTTCGTTATATGCCAACGAGATCGCAGCGCCACCATTTTGCAACGGTTTAACTTGAGAAACATTGCCAGTAAAAACGATTGAGTTTTGACGAGTTGCTTGATTAGAGTTGTTCATAATAATGTGTCCTTCCAAATAAGTAGTTAAACCCAAAATGGAAAGACAAATATTCCCAAAGGGAAAAGTGTCTCCCAATGGGTAGGTTGTTAGCCAAATGGCTCTCACATCATCAATATCGCTTTGATATTGCTTAATGCCGGTCACTATCCTCATTGCTGAAAATAGCCGCTCAGGTTTCCCATGGTGAGCTGACATGCGCTTATATAATCAAATATTCCAAAGCCAAAAGAGGCTTAAAGATTAGATGAGTAGGGATAAACGATTGAGGAACTTCACAAACCGAAATCGACTCTCGAATCGACTTGGATTTGTAATGTTTGAGTGGTGGTTTCCCACCACTCGCGGTTTTACCGCCGAAGAATTTAATCTTCGCGAACATTTTTTATTCATAGTGATTAGCGTCCAGCCATAATCCATAACAATGGACGAACTAGAACTTTGTTGATAATCAACGCTGGGATCGCCATTAAAACCACGATAATAATTTCCATAATAACCACCCTAATATTTTAGTTTGTTGACCTCATCAAATGCCCCTACCGCAAATAGGAATATTTGAAGAGGCCAACAAAAAGGGTTACCCAAACGGGTAATCCTTGGTGTTATTTAGCCTCAAGAACATCAAAATTGTTAACGCGCAGCAAACCAAAGGATTGGTTGAACGATAACGCGATTAATGATTAATGCTGGAATGATTAAAGTAGCGATGATTGCGATTTCCATAGTGTGTCCTCCGGGACGATAAAACCAAGAGAACACAATGATCCACAAGGGATGATGTGTCCCTTGGGGGGTTGTTTAATTGGGGTTAGATTGAGTTAAACGTGGTCTGATTTCGAGGAAAACTCGCACGTTTGTCATCAAATACCTCGAAAGATATTTAATCGCTAATTTTTCCCATGTTTAGCTGACATGCGCTTATATAAAATTTAAATAACTACCTTGAGGCAGAAATAAAAAAATAGGGATAAACGATTGAGGAAACTTGAAAAATACACATGCTAAAAGCACCTGTCTATATCGCTATCTTACATTGCGATATTGAGATGTCATTAGGTTGTGTACTGGGTTGAATAACCGAACATCGTCGGCTTTATAGCGGTTTGTAAACACATCTGTTTACGCTAGGGCGTTAACCCTTATTGTTGCTAAACTCACAGCTAGCGGTTGTATGTGGGGGCGAACCCCTATTGTCATCATCTCTGATGGTAGTGAGCGAAAGGCAAACTACAGGTAAAAAGTACATCAAGTTTTTTGCAATTTCAATAACCATTTTAAAAAATTAGACGTTCATCATCAAATCTTCTTCAGAAAAACTTTCAGTTAAAAATTTACATGGGCTACCCGCCCAAGATAGATTCAGTCTGGTTTTAGCACGCGTCATGGCTACGTAAAGCAATCTTCTCTCTTCTTCAACGTTAACGTCATTAATTTTAACATTCGGCATTCTGTGGGGAATGTTATCTGCATCTAACCCCACCAGCCAAACACAATCCCACTCAAGCCCTTTGGAGCCATGGAATGACGTTAATACGACTTCATCATTGCTCATTGTTTTTTTCTTGCGCCGGCGACACATTTCTTCTATTGCTTCAACGCGGTTAGCAAGCGAATTGCCATTCATACTTATTAAAATATCACTGAAAAGCGAACTAAAGTCCTTCACGCTTTTTGACATAATCCCGCCAAACTGATTACTTACATGCTCAACCAGTTCTCTCATTTTATCCGTATCTGTAGTGGACGCTAAGTGCCAACTCTCTTGGCATAAGTGATACAACTTTATTGTCATCTCAAGCCACTTTGCTGTATCTACATCACAATGACCAAAACCAAGCCCCTGTAAAGTGCTGGTAATCTCTAGAATGTTATCCTGTGATTCATTCAATAAAACCAGTATGGGCGTTAGATGTTCAGCACTGTTTACTTGTAGAATTGTCCCCATGAAATGTAAATAAATCCTTAAATTATCACTTTCCCAAATTGACGAACCATTCATACGGTTACATTCGATATCGTTCGACGTTAAGTAACTCTCTATCACATCGAGCTCTTTGTTTGTTCTCGCCAACACAGCCCTAGATCTGCCTATGTTCTCCAACAAACCTTCACCTAAATGAATCATTTCCTCATCTGCCTCCACAAATGCGTGCAGATACACGTCTCCATCCTCTTTGGCTCCTGACAACATATTTTTCTCAATACGTTCTTTGTTGAAACTAACTAAATTCCCCGCCGCACTTAAAATCTCATTACCACATCGAAAACAAATGCTTAACGTATGATAATTAACGTCGAAGTCTGCTTGCAGCAATCTCATCCCGTCAACGCCCAATGAACCTCTGAAGCTGAAAATAGCTTGATCATCATCCCCAACTACGGTGAGCTTTGTGCCAGCTATCCCATGACATTTAATCCACTCATACTGCACTTTGTCGGTATCCTGATACTCATCAACAATCAGGTGAGTACAGCTGATTGGCTCTATGTCCCCCATCATCAACGCACGAGTGATCTCAACGCACATGACATCCATTGGCCAATATTTTAACTTGGCCAACTGCTCTAGGTAGTATTGGTAAAAATCATCTATGCCTCGCGGAAAAACATAGCTGTAATCCACCTCGACTTCCTCATGGTGTGGCGTGGCGATGTATTCACTTAACAACCATTTACTGACTACCCGAAAAGGCACTGCTGTAATCTTAATTTTGGGCTCGCGGAACTCTTTCCCCGTTTTACTATGTGTGACAGTTTCTACTATATTAACCTCTTCAGAAATATCGAGTGCAACCCTATACGACTCTGCAATATGTGCTGTCACCCGATCTGCAGTATTGCCATTAATCAACTTTCTCCCTGAAAAATAGGGATGTCGTTGCGTCTGCTTTAAGATGAGGGAGTGAAATGTCGATATGTGTACCTGTTTACGCTGTAATCCCATCACTTTTTTCCCTATCCGGGATTTCATTTCCTCAGCCGCCGCTTTAGTGAATGTTAAAGCTAAGATTTTGTTCTCTGGTATTTGCACCAAACTTTCAATAAAGGAAATCATGGTAAAAGTTTTTCCCGCGCCAGGCAGCGCAACAATCAAATTGTGTTGATCGCTACTTTTTACAGCTCGTGCTTGCTCGTCACTTAAACCCACCGAAAAATCCTCAAATCCAGTTTCTGAATCGAGATAGTACCATCTGAAATAATGACGCTACCTTGATTCAGCGACGAATTACTGCCCTGAATCAAAATCTAGTAGCCACGGTATGCCGTAAACTGTCTCCAATGTTGTTCTACTACTTCCGTTTGGAGACGTCTCAATAGCCTAATATTTCGATGTTGCCGTAATTAAAAACGATGATACTCTAGCATTAGTAAATTAAAACAAGGAATTACAAATGAGCCTATTCAATAAAAAACGTTTATACATTTCGCTTTTAGCGACGGCACTGCTTATGGGCTGCGCTTCAACTGACCCCTACAAGCCACAAAGCGATAAAGACTTTGTTTATGACCCTGCCAAAAGTTTTGCGATGAACGTCATCGATGGCTCACTGGGATTCCATAACGGTTTAACTGATGCAAATAGACCGAAGGACGCAGACACGACCCCAGGTGCAGGTTCTTATGCAACAGATGCGATCATTGGTTTCGGGAATGGCGGTGGCTTAGGTGGTGCATTTTTAAGTATGTTGGGTACCAATCAAGGAAATGAACCTCTTCATACGTATTATGGTGTTGTTTATTACCCCGTCACCGAACGAGGTGATGTACAGGCAGTATTCGATAAAATTGAGCAAGAATTAATTTCTGAGGCGCAAACAAAACGTAATTTGGTTTTTAAAATGAAGACTGTGGAAAATGGCTCCGTCAAGCTAACTTTTAATGGTGAAAATTGTAAAATAAATAGAGAGTTAATGAATCAAAGCCCCGACACAACGTGTAATTTCATTCACCATGATATTCCAAAGCTTCTTAGATATGCCACCGTCAATCCGCAAGGAGAATCAGGCCTATTTGCTGTCATTGGTTACGAAAAATTTTATTTAGGAAGAGGCTTATCTTTAGATTTAGACGGAAAATATTATGTTTTTTCTCCTGTTATTAGAAATCGCACAAAATTTCCGTTCGTTTCAAATTCCCAAACAATCTATCCTTTTATCAAGCCCTCCAAATCTTCCGAAACAACAACCTTATCAATAGAACAACTAATGGACATTGATCCTTGGATTAGAAAACATTACGGTTCAGCACAGTAACCGCGGCACAGCTCAGGAGGTTAATACCTCCTGAGCTCCATATCTTTAATTTCCTTCTAGTTCACATATCATTGGTCGAGGATAGACAGAACAATCGATTTGGCTTGGATCAAATGTATCTCTAAGCTGATTTGCGGCGCCATCTGCATCCCCTTCAAATTGCTCTAATGCTCTCTCGTCTGCGTTTTTTCTATTCATTTCAATGCAATTAGGATCGCCATCGTCACAAGATAAATTTCCATACATTCTGCCATCACCCGTTAAGCGCTCAATGTCGTAGCCTGAAGTTGATAATATGTCTGCTTGATACATTGTGGATAACCATTCAGACAAATCCAGTCTGTCAAAATCAATTCGTCCAAATTCTTCAATAGTGAAGCCTGGGCAACTCGCCATATCTTTACCAAGTTGCTTTGAACCTTGGTCTGCAATTATTCGCGACAACATTGAAGAGTAACAGCACCAATCTTGCCTTCTCAAATAACAGACACCTAAAACCTTCTCTGCACAATACTTTCCCCCTACAGCAAAACATTGCTTTTGGGCCAGTTTCACCCCCATATCTTGTTCATTTTTATCGCATTGAGTTAGCAGGTTCGCTAATATTTTTACCACGTTATAGATGGTATAAATTAAACCGACAAAGCTTAGAATACTTAAAAAGGTATTAGCTGCCTCAGAAAGAACTACGTCACCAGCTTGAGCAACCCCTTGGTCAACCATTTCAGCGGTAGCCTCTTCAAACAACATATCTGCTAAAGCATCAGGTAAAAGGTCATTAAGGAAGTTATATAATTGCTGCTGCATTTGATGCATCAAACTACTTACGATTCCATCTGCTGCAGTTTCCCCGCCGACTGTGATTGCATCAACGGCCCCTTGCATAAACTCTGGATCGCCCATCATGGAACTTGCAAAATCCACGACCGCAGTAGCTCCTGAATTCCAGCCATCTACTAACATTGAAGTAAAATCAGTGTATAAGCCCCCAATTTGATCGGTAACCCCGCCAGAAAGTGTCGATGATACATTTTTGAAGGTTTCAGTCTGCATCATCTTGTAGCCCATTGCGGCCATTTCAAGATAGTTGATTCCCGACGGCGCTTCGCAACAATTGTTGCCCATGCCACTGACCTCCCACGAACAATATTCCGATTCTCCGGGAAAGATTTCACACGTAGACGGATCAGTAGTAGCGCAAGCAGCGTCATCTTCTACAGATTGGGCGATTGAAGCCATGAGCACAGCTTTCTCAAAGTCGTCGCTCTTTTCTTCTTTACCATAGGCACAGTCATTTCCCATGCAAGGCAACATAGAGGCGCACACATTGGTCGTTGTCGTTTTAGATGTCTGTATTGGCTCTGATACATCACAGCGATAATCATCACTAAACATATAACAGAGGCCCGTTTTAGTATCTTTCCAACCTTCAGCACAACTCGTGCCCGTTTTTTCACATCGAGCGTTGTTCTTATAGATTTCACAACTACCTTCAGTTGCCTTTAACTCTTCATAAGTAAAACATTTTTCTTCAAATTCATTCGTTTCAGGGTTTAGTATTGCAGCACAATATTGGTTACCTTTAAGTGGGTCACAACTATATCCTTTAGCATTAATTTTCCATGTGCCGACATGATAACCACCAGTACCATCGCTATTCTCATCGTATATGTGCTCAGGATTCGGGTCACCGTCAAACATTCTAGATAACTTTGAAATGACACTTTGAGGGTAGCTTTTTGTGCTTTGCTCTATCACTTCCCATTTATCAAATGTACAAAATGGGTTAACTTCAACTGTAGGCTTATAAGCCATACAAGCTGGTACTATGGGACAAACTTTACTGCTGCATGATTCATTTTGCCTCAAAGTAGCCTTACATTCCCAAACAGACCCAAGTGGAATTGAACCTAATGAACGGCAATTAGACAATTCAAATTGAAGGTTATCCTTTATCCAGGGCAAGAGCGTGAGTGCTCATTTTTCATTCATGCTTAATCCAGCCAGTAAAACCAGCTCAAGATAGTCTTCATTTATATGGGCTCGGCGCTGTTTACGTGGCACGCTCATCGCTTTACTGGTCTCTGCGCGAAGCATATTGAGCCCAAGATGCCGCATGGCTGCCATGTTGGCGGCGGCATGACCGCGGAAGATTTGGTTATCGTCTTCGTCCATGCTGACATCAAGCACCCAATGTAGTTTATT
>NZ_JAKKRZ010000046.1:0-18269 GCF_025653725.1 Shewanella sp. SM74
GATTGCCGATTGCCCTTGGCATCGTTTAACTTCCCTATAGACACTAGAGCGATGACAATCAATGCATTTAGCTATGTGTGCTATCGAAAAGCCCTGTTCTAACAGCACGGAAATCTGGTATCGTCTTGCTTCGGTCAACTGTTGATAATTCATGGTGATACTCTTTTACTTTGGCGAGATAAAGCGTACCACTTTTCAGCAGTTGGCTTCTTCTACACCTCGATTAGAGTGTCGCAGTTATTATCTGAATTCTGGTCTAAGCTTAGGTAGAATTGAATCGGCACTTTCGAAATGACTTGATCTAAAGTGATATTGGCTCCGAGCAAAGCATAAGATTCAGAGGGCCTCTCAAATCTGCTAACGTCACCTTGTGAATGATAGCGAACATAATCGATGGACACAGTAAGCGCATCATACTGCCAATTTAGTGCAGTGCCTGTTTTGGATTGTGGTGTTCGAGGCATTGAAGTGCCTTCTAACCTGCGGCGAAAGTATTCGTCCCGCTCACCAGCGAGAGGTGGACGAGTACTAAAGATGTCGTAACTACCATCGTATTGATATCGAGGAGTATTTCTCACTCTGTCAGTAAATGCGCTGAGCTCAAAAACTCCCCACCTTTGCCACGGGAAGGTATAGATAGCTTGTACCTCTAACCCTTGATTGTTTGTATCTGCTTGGCGCCATTCACGAACATAAGTACCATTACGCTCGAGGCCTGTACTACCAAGATAAATAAAATCATTGAATTGATTTTGATACCAACTTGCCATTAGCTGTAAATCGGCGATTTTAGCGGTGGTATTTATTTCAAAGGAGTGATTAATTTCCTTTTTAAGATGCTGCCCTGTTCTTCAATTAACAGAGCATAGTGTGGGTTACTGGCGTAAAGCTCATTCATTTCAGGAGCACGCTCGGCATGAACGTAATTGACTCGTGTTGACCAATTTTGCAATATGTCCCATTGCAGTGATCCTGAGTAGCTTTGGAGATAAAAATTTCTATCTTTAACATTCGCTCCTGAGCCTCGACCTACCTTGTAACCCTCTGCGTTTACTTGGTGCTTAATCGCATCATAACGACCTCCAAACTCAAAAGTAACCGGACCAAAGTGCAGGGTTTGTAGCGTATAGGCTGCATAGTTTTGACTATCGACATCAGGCATGTAATTGTCATAGCCCTCCCCTTTATAAGCTTTAGTGTCGTACTGTAATCCTAAGACACCATCGAAGTTTGATGTCCAACTATGATAGAGCTTAGGGCTAATGACCCAAGAGGTAATTTCGAATTGGTTAACGGATACCTCTGCCATATGCTCATCATCGACTTGATTCGAATAGGCGCCATCGAGGCTAAATGAGTTTATCCAATTGTCATCCCAGTTTTCGACATACTTCATATCTACGCGATCACCACGGGAGAAAATTCGAATATTACCCCGTTGATCAAAATCCACTGGTGCGCTGCTGCCACGACGCATGAATCCAGGAATACCGCGATGAGTGTCCGTATAACCATAAGCCAAACCCAAAAGACGTTGTTGGCCAGTGTAGCTTCCGCCTGCCGAGAATGATGATGTGTGGTGGCTGCTGTTAAGCACAGTGCCATTACTGTCTATTGAGTAGTCGGTGATAATTTGTTGTTCTAAAGGTGTAGCATCTTCATAGCGTTTTAATTGATTGTTCATCTGCCACACAGGTTGCGCATATTTGATTTGGCATAGATCGGCAAATTGTGCAGCACCTACGACTTTTGTCCACGTTTTACAATCGCTGTCTTTAGAATATCCAGGGATATCGTAGTCACCACGGTCTTTGTTGATCATATTCAGCGCAAAGTTAAAAGATTCATTCCCTGCGGTAAGTTTTGCCAGTGCGGTACTTGTACTATTGAAGCCAGCTTTCACTTCAGCGCGACTGTTAAACCCATTGATTGGGCTCAATGGAATACGACCATCTTGGAGATCAACAATGCCTGCCATCGCTTGCCCACCATAGGCAATAACAGCTATAGGACCTTTAATGACCAAGATACTGTCAGCAAGAAAGGGCTCGATGGGGATGTATTGATCCTCACTCACCGACGACATATCCTCAACTTGAGTTCCATTGAGCAACATTTTAACCCTGTTTCCACCAAATCCACGGATTTGTGGCCTACCCGATGAGCTACCAAAAAAACCACTGTCTACCCCCGGTAATTGGCTTAAAGTTTCACCTAAGGTATCGGCTTTACGATTATTAAGTTCATCGCCGCTGAGTTCGATTTTACTGGCTTGTATTCTTTGACTTAGTGGTTTTTCTAAAGCATGCCCAGTGACATTGATACGTTCAATAGGTTCTGCTGAAACAGCTAAAGTGCCAACACCTAATAACAGAAGGTATTTGTGGAAGTTCATTTTGTGGGTCGTCTCCATATGATTACTGCTGAAACAAATGATATGTTACAACGTATCATTATGTATCAATCGAGTTCAATATAAATGAAAGTAAATTAAGTTACTGATTGTAAATAGCAATCAGAACAGCACTCGGTATGGTGACTGATGATTGCTAACAAAGATTGTCATTAGAAGGGGTGGATCAGGTAAACTGTGCAAGTATGATCATTTCAAAAAAATTGGCAGTTCTATGACGGGAAAAAATCTTGATTTACTGCGTGAAGTTGTGAAAAAGTGTGAAGAAAAAGGCATCAATCTTACCAGTAAGCGCAAAAAAGTACTTATCGTATTACAGGAGCATGATGTTCCTTTGTCTGCCTATGAAATTGCCGATGTGTTAAAACAAAGTTTGGGCGAGAGTTTACCCATAATGTCTATCTATCGCATGTTGGATTTCTTAGTACAGGAACAATTAGTGCATAAGTTATTAACGGTGAATAAGTATATTGCCTGCCATCATGTATGCGATCATCACATTCACAATCAATTTTTAATTTGTAATACTTGTCAAAAAGTCACGGAGATAGCATTGCCCACTGCTCTTGTTGAACAGTTACAGTTGAATGTTAGCCAAGCAGAATTTACCTTATCGAGCCCACAGCTTGAATTAGCGGGTTGGTGTCATGAATGTCAGCAGCAACATAATAGTTAAGTTATATACATTAACTAATTTGGAACGCTATTTATCATGGTTATTGAACTTATCCCATACTCACAGTAACGCTATAATTCCCCAACTTCCGATATTCTGGTCGATAATGTCCGTCTAAAATCGTGGATAGCCAGTCTTGGTTTCATATCGCGGACCAGCTCATTAATGGAAGCAACATTACCCGGTCGCTTGCCGTGGGAAAGCGCCATGGCGAGTGATATAAGTTCCACTGTTCTTATAATATCTCGAGTAAAGCGGAACTGATCGGCCTTCGAATGTGTTAAGCGGTTTCCAAAACGCATAGGGATCTATAATATTTACCCATGAATTTAGTCACACAGGGACCAGCTTACGTGCGTCAGCAAGTCCTAAATCCGGGTAGAGACCAAAGGTTAAGCACCCTGATGGATTATCAATCCTAAATCGATACTGCCATGTTATAGTCCCTGCAGGGGTAATACGAACGCTTAAGCCGTCACGGTCTGCAAGCTCTGGTTTCTCTAAATATGGATTGCCGTTTATTGCACGTAACCAATTGTCAGATAAAGACATTTTAATTACCCTGTGTACATGTGATTTTAGCTAATCTGACGCAGAACCCAATATATACAGATTATGTACTCACATCGAAGAGCTGCATAATAAATTGATGTGAATGACAACGAATCCAATTAAAGCAATTTAACTACTGATAACATGAAGTTACATGCTTTAGAGAACGAAAATAAATGAAGATGAAAGACGATAAAGCAGGGTCGATTTTTTGGCACGACTACGAAACATTTGGAGCGAACCCAGCGAAAGACAGACCCTCGCAATTTGCGGGTATTCGCACCGATTTAGATCTCAATATCATCGGCGAGCCTGAGACATTCTATTGTAAGCAAGCCACTGATTATTTGCCGTCTCCGGAAGCAATATTAATCACAGGGATCACTCCACAGTTAGCTAATTTAAAAGGCATCCCTGAAACTGAGTTTATGGGACGAATTCAAGCGCTATTTAGCCAACCAAACACTTGTGTTGCAGGTTATAACTCACTGCGTTTTGACGATGAAGTGACCCGTTATGGCTTTTATCGGAACTTTATCGATCCCTATGCCCGTGAATGGCAAAATGGCAACTCTCGTTGGGATATCATTGATTTAGTGCGCGCTTGTTACGCATTTAGGCCCGAAGGCATTAACTGGCCGACAAAGGAAGATGGCTCTCCGAGTTTTAAGCTAGAACATCTTACCCAAGCGAATGGTTTAAGCCATGAGAAAGCACATGATGCTATGTCTGATGTGTATGCAACCATCGCCATGGCAAAACTCATTCGCGAGAAACAGCCTAAGTTATATCAGTACTATTTTGACCTGCGCCGCAAGCAAGCGGTTAGCGATCAAATCGATGTGCTCAATATGCAGCCTTTGGTCCATGTGAGCTCTAAAATTAGTGCGCGTAATGGTTGTGCAACGTTGATTTCACCCGTAGCGCACCATCCAACTAACAAAAATGCCGTTATTTGCGTTAATTTAGCCATGGATTTAACACCGCTATTCGAGCTAGATGTCGAGCAAATTAAAACGCGCATGTATACGTCAAGGGCTGATCTTGCCGAAGATGAATTACCTATTGCAGTAAAACAAATTCATCTTAATAAGTGCCCTTTTATCACCTCGGCAAAAATCCTCAGTGATGAGCATGCCGTTCGTTTAGGTATAGATAAAGAATTTGCCAGAGAGCAGTATAAACGCCTAAAACGTCACCCAGAATTACGTGAAAAACTGGCGCTATTATTTGAGCACGATGACAGCAGAGCGACCACAGATCCCGATTTGATGCTGTATTCTGGTGGGTTCTTTAGCCAAGCTGATAAAGCAAAAATGGAAATCATCCGTCATACCCTACCGCAAAATCTAGCGGCGTTAGATTTGCAGTTTGATGATCCACGTATTCCTGAAATGCTGTTTCGTTACCGCGCCCGTAATTACCCTGAACTACTCGATGATACAGAGTCGCAGCGCTGGCGTGAATTCTGTCAAAGTCGCTTAGCCGATCAAGACTACGTACTTAAATTAGAAAATTTGCTACAAGAAACACAAGCGGATGAGACTAAGCAAAAGCTACTTGCTGCCCTTTGTCATTATTTGCGTGAACTTTAAGTTGTGTAAATTCAAGCTTAAGTCTTTTGTTTTATAGTCTTAAGCTTATTTGTGTGCACCAATAGACTCACTCTATACGTGAGTAACATAAGTTTATCACTCTCGATAGCACTGACATTGACAGCGTATAAACGCGAGCTAACTCGCATTTATGCTGTAACAAAATTACTAGAATGTTCTTCCATGAACTTAACAAATAAGGAATAGGGAAATGCAAGATAGATTCATTCGTAGCATAACCCAACTGCCAACGCCGTTAGCCGATGCACTTATCCCAATGTTGCACCAGAATTTTGCTGGACACATTGATGCGCAGCAACTTGCTACGCTAACAAGTGCAAGCAAAATGACCGAAGCAGAAGTGTTATTAGCATTACTGCCGATAGCAGCGGCATTGGCCAAACCGCCTATCAGTGAGTTTTATGTCGGCGCGATAGCCAAAGGTAAAAGTGGCGATATCTACATGGGTGCCAACTTAGAATTACCCGGTGAAGCGTTATTTCATTCTGTCCATGCAGAACAAAGCGCTATCAGCCACGCATGGCTCAGTGGTGAAAGCCAAATTGTTGATATTATAGTTAATGCCAGTCCTTGCGGTCATTGTCGTCAGTTTATGAATGAACTGGTTGAAGGCAGCAAGATCAGCATTCATCTACCCGCACAGGAAAGCCATCCTCTGGCCTATTATTTACCCTATGCTTTTGGGCCAAAAGACTTAAATGTCACTTCTCCATTAATGGCCAAGCAACAAACTGAATTTGTACTGGATAGTGCCGATCCTATGATCATAGAAGGCTTAGATCATGCAGGTTTAAGCTATGCACCTTACACCCAAAGTTTTGCCGCCGTGGTATTAGAAACTCACGATGGTGCAACCTATTGCGGTCGCTACGCAGAAAATGCGGCATTCAATCCTTCTATGCTACCCATGCAGATGGCCTTATCAAATCTGGCACGCCACAATCGTGAGTTTAGCGATATCAGCCGTGCGGTTTTAATTGAGTCATCTCAAGGAAAAATCAGCTTAGTTGGCGCGACTATGGATGCGCTCCATACCGTTGCCGCCATCGAACTTGAGCACATAGTGGTAGATCCAGTGTAACGTCTGCTTCAAATGCCAAGGGTGTTTCAAAATGCCAACGGCGAAATACGTTAATACATATTTCGCCGTTCGATTATCCACTTAAAGCTTAAAAATCAATTATCGTAAGCAATTCTGACGGCTAGTCATACTCCATCCTGTCTTCTACTAACCACGTCATTGAACTTAGCCAGATACTCCCCCTTACGCTCCTCCATCCTAATAAAACAAGCTTGCCGCTCCACTTCCGACATAACGCGCCACGCTAAAATTTCATCAAGATGCCTGAAACAACCTAAACAAATATCTTGCTGATCTAAACAACAATTTCGAATACAAGGAGTGACATTAGGATCATTCTGACCAGACGGCATATTCATTGCCACAAGGTTCAACAAAATGGAATCGACGGCCACCGGGAAAACTAAAGATGTCAGCTGTGATAATGCCACCAGCTGTTACGACAGCCGTCAGAGTCAATTCTAAGTTCTGGCTGTAGATCACAATCAGCGGGCAACCTTTTGCGAGGGTGAAATTCACGTCGGCTTGATAGAATCCCCCAGTAATGCCGACATCCATAAAGCAACTGTATTCAGGGCCATAATCGACATAGGTCCATCCAAAAACCTGGCTAAAAAAGGCCTTAGAACTCGCAATGTCGCGACTTGGGATTTCCAAATAATTGATACTGTGGTGACGGTTCATAGACTTCCTTGCTATTTAATCAGGGCACAAAATGATGAACATAAAATGCGTAAGTAAAAATGGGAGCCAAAGCTCCCATTCTATTCGCGGCTTTAACTCAGGTTAACCTTGGATTAAGGCTGCGGCAAGTCCAATCAGACCGCCAAACACGCCGCCCCAAATCACTAACCAACCTAAGTGCGTTTGGATCATGTCCTGAACGATTTGTTTCACCATTTGTGGTGTTAACTCGTTTAATCTTTGTTCCACTATGTTAGCAATTTTAGTTTGCAGATCGGCCATCACATTTGGCTGTTCAATTTCTTGTTTCAGCAACTCGTGAAATGCATCGCTTTGTGCCATTTCAACTAAAGAAGCTTTCATCTTTACAATAAACGGCTCTTTTAACGGCAATAAGGCATCTGTGCCACCAAACATAGACAACATGCCGCCAAAGGAAGATTGGGCGACTGTGCTAATTAACGCATCAAAAGAAGGCGCTAAATCAACCTTTTCAATCACTGGCGCCAAGTCTATTTTACTCAGCCCTTCTTTTTCAGACAGGAATCGGTCGATATTTTCAGTGGTAAAAAACTGTTTCATCATCAAATGAGCAATACCGGCCTTAAACTCTTCAAAACGAGAAGGCACAACTCCCGAACCATAGAGTCCGGGGACTTTCTCAAACAACATATAAACTGCAACCCAGTTGGTAATCGCACCCGATAAAGCAAATAATCCGACATTCAGGACAATTGCCGAATTCATCAGGTAACCCACAACGACCAAAGCAGCCGCCAATAAATTCGTCACTAAACTCTTATTCAATCTCGTATCCCCTAAGGTGGCATCGATAAGATGCAAAACTCGCCTATATTAACAAGTTAACGGGAGTCAGGTCTAACACTCAAACCACAGTAAACAAACCCGTTTTAAAATCTGTTTTCAGTGCTAAGTCTTGGCGCGAGGGGCAAGATGAAGCCCATCAACTAAGCCGCAGCGCCACTGAGCCACAAGAAGCTGATTAGCCAGCACTGAATAAAGTGAATCTCCTTGTAGAACATTAAGTTAATTTAATGTTTGCCGACCTAAAAAAGCAAAAATTTTAATTTACCGTCTGTGAATTATCAACTTGCCTCAACTACACTCAATCAAGATAACGCACAAAAAATATGGCTCAGAATACAGCTGGCACTGAACACTGACAGTTAACCTCGGCTCAATACACAAAATTTACCCCAAATAGAATAAAGGATGCGCTTATGGAATCGGCTTTTAACACTGCAGGGGCGTTAAGTTGGCATGAATTGACAACCAATAATACCGAAGAAGCTATGCACTTCTATGCTGAGATTTTTGGTTGGCACTTTAAAACCGTCAAAATGCCCCACGGTAATTATCATATTATTGAAAATCAGGGCGTCAGCATTGGGGGGATCACCGATAGTTTGCTCCCAATGCTTCCCTCACATTGGACTGGCTACATTACCGTTAACGATGTCGATCAAGTCGCTATCAGCGCAAAAAAACTTGGCGGGGATATTCTGTTTGGTCCTGAAGATATACCCGAAGTAGGCCGTTTTTGTTGGATAAAAGATCCACAAGGCGCCATTATTGCAGCGATTAGTTATTTAAATCGCTGATCAAAAATAGCCTCCAACATAGTGAGTATTGACGACTCAAATCATTAGCCATAGGCTGAAACACATGTAGTTATCAATGTAGATGATAGGTTACCACTCAGGAACGTCTTAGATCAGAAGACGTTATTGTCTGTGTAATACCAAGATTTCATTGGTAAAAATATAAATAATTTCTGGAAACATTAGCATTATTCGCTAGAATGTCCGTACTTATGGAAGTTTTTCCCTGTCTTATGCATTGGAGCCTTGATATTAATGCTGACCCAGTTATCGCAATTCAGACACTCTTTTTTTGCCCTCCCAAGATACCTGCGAGTGATTATTTACCTCACAGCAGTCTACCTTAGCTATGTCTGCACATTAGGTTTAATCCTCCCCTATGCGATAACCACGCTGGCACCAGAAAAACTCTCAACTCTGCTCGGTCGTCCCGTCACCCTCGGTGATATACGCATTAACCCTTTTAATTTCAAAGTCGAAATCGACCAACTGACCATTAAAGAAAAAGACGACAAACCTTTTGCTGGCATTGCACAAGTCCAATTCGAAATACACTTTTGGCGATCTGTTTTTAATCGCGCCGCCGTTATCGAAAACATACACATACAAGCGCCCTACGCACATATCATTCGCGTGGAGAAAAAAGGGAAAGCGGGATTCAACTTCGACGATATTCTGCAGACCCTGAACGAGCATTCATCCACGAGCACAGAAACAGCCCCCACAGAAGCCAGCTCACCCGTTCGTGTCCTGCTCAGCCAATTTGTGTTGGATGCGGGACAATTTAACTTCGATGACAAAATTACCCATGCTCAAGTGAACTACCCCAATATCAATCTAAAACTCAGTTCCCTTGATACTGAATATTTGATGGCGGCATCATCGGCATCGATAACACCAGCCATAAAAGTAAACAAAGTTGATAATACGACACCAAACGCCCAATCAACGTCTGACTCACCCATTGCGCCTATCAAGCACAATCACTATGCAATACAACTCAGTGATGATCATGCTGGTGAAATCAGTTTGCAGGGGCAATTCCAATTGTACCCGCTAAAAGTTGCGGGTGACATCCAAGTCGCCAAACTGAAACTGACACCACTATGGCGATTTATCGACGATCAATTTAATCCCGTCCTCACGGATGGCGAGCTCAGTATTAAAACTCAGTATCAAGTGGATCTTGCCGAGAATGGCGAGTTACAAGTCATCAGCAACAATGGCCAGTTTATTGTTGAAAAACTTAACGTTAACAACAAAGATCGCTCAGTGGTCAAACTCCCCATGTTTGCCCTCGACGGCATTTCAGCCAACTTGAAGCAGCAGAAAGTGCATATCAACAAACTCCACAGCGATGGCCTAACAATGAGTGCCATTTTGAACCAAGACGGGCTCGATCTTGTTGGCTTATTCATGCCTAAATCGTTAAGCGCCTCCACAACGACTACGCAGCCGGTTGCTAAACCAATCGATGCTAAGCCAGCAGATGCTCAATCGCTAGAGCACGTACAAGTTGCGCAAGTGGAAGAAAAACGTCAAATAGCAGAGACTGCCACTGATGCAAGCGATAGCGCAGACAAAGCAACGGAAAGCGAATTAGCCGCAACTAACGAGAGTAATAAAACAGAACAAAAGACAGAAGCGACTGCAAATGTCACCACTAATGCCACTAAAGAAACCGCTGCAGACATCGCTTCAGAGGCAAATCCTCAACAGCCAGTCAAGCAAGCGCCTAAGACACCTTCAAAAGACACTTGGTTAGTGCAACTCGATGCGCTCAATATTGAAAACTATGACCTTAATCTATCGGAACAAAAGCTAACGGCCACACCGCAGCAATGGCGAGTGTATCCGCTTAATTTTTCAACTAAGGTCATAACGAGTACCTTAACCGCTCCGATTGAATATGAGCTACAACTCAGCCTCAATGATCAAGGTACTTTGAGCTCTCAAGGCCAAGTCGATGTGACGGGCGAAACCATAGATGCCAATATCCAACTCGATAAGCTGGCATTAACCCAATTTCAGCCCTATTTAGCGCCCTACGTGAATATCCAGCTCAAGAGCGGTCTATTAAGCTCAGCAGGCAAGCTGACCGCCGATGCTAAAGGCAAAGCCATTTACGGTGGTAGTGTTGAGATCGATGATTTAGCTATTCATGACAAATTGCGTAATGCTCCACTGGTCAAATGGCAAAAGATGAATATCAATCAACTGGATTTTGACCAACAGAAAAATCAAATCAAAATTGATCACTTAGCCTTTAATCAACCCTACGCCAAAGTGGTGATAGCCAAAGATAGAACCACTAATATCAGCGATCTTATCGTTGAGGCTCCGGCTGCAAATAGCAAGACAACTAAAAACACAACCACAGCCAGTGCTAAGCAAACCGAGCTGCAAACGGCAAGCAAGACAACGCCTGAGTTAAGCCTCGATATTCAAAAAATTAGCTTTAGCCAAGGCTCAGCTTACTTTGCCGATAACTCACTGACACCAAACTTTGCCTCAGGGATTGAGTTACTTGAAGGTAATATCACTCACTTGTCGTCAACGCCAGGGACGAAGGCCTCGGTCGATATCAAAGGTAAAATAGACAAGTATGCGCCTGTAACCCTAAAAGGCGATATTAACCCTTTGCTAGATATGCCATATTTAGATCTCGATTTAGTCTTTAAGAGTGTTGAGTTAACCTCAGTCAATCCTTACTCAGGCACCTATGCTGGTTACTACATAGATAAAGGGCAGCTATCGTTATCGTTGAACTATCAACTCGATAAGAACAAGCTCAAGGGCAGTAACCATCTAGTCATAGACCAACTGAAACTTGGTAAACCCAGTGACAGTGACCTTGCCACTAGCTTACCCATCACGCTCGCGATTGCCCTGCTGCAGGACCGTAACGGCGTGATTGATTTAGGCATGGAAGTCTCTGGCGATTTAGACTCACCTAGCTTTAGTGTCGGCAGCATCATAATGACGGCGATTACCAATGTGATCACTAAAGCCGTCACAGCGCCCTTCACTTTCTTAGCAGGACTCATAGGTTCTGACGAAACCTTAGATAAGATCAGCTTTGCCGCAGGCAAATTCAGCCTAAGTGAAGATGAGCAAAAAAGTTTAGACAAACTCGCTAGCGCCTTACTCGACAGACCTATGCTCAAGCTCAGCGTTGAAGGGGAAGTCGATGCCATCAATGACAGCCAAGCCATTGCTGAGCGCATCATGAAGCGTAAATTTGCTAAATTAGCCAATACTGAATTTAGTGCGTTACCTGATGATTTAAGTCCGAGTCAATTCCCGACCCAAGGGCCGCTTGCCGATGCGCTAGTAAAGCTTTATGAACAAGAAGTTAAAGCCGATCCTGCCCAAATCAAAGACACTGTTATCGCAGAGGCCAAAGACTGTCTCTTGATCAGATCTTGATCCCCTGCGCCATCAAATCCTTGGCGGCAAGAAAGCCATCCAGTTTACTTTGCAGGGCTTCCCAGCCTTCCCAGAGGGCGCCCCAGCTGGCAATTCCGGTTCGCTTGCTGTCCATAAAGCCCCCCAGTCTGGCTATCGCCATGTAAGCCCACTGCAAGCTCCCGGCGCGCTCTTTGCGCTTGCGTTTTCCCTTGTCCAGATAGCCCAGTAGCTGACATTCATCCTGGGTCAGCACCGTTTCTGCGGACTGGCTTTCTACGTGTTCCGCTTCCTTTAGCAGCCCTTGCGCCCTGAGTGCTTGCGGCAGGGTGAAGCTTTCTCTGAGCTGTAACAGCCTGACCGCGACAAACGAGAGGATCGAGACCATCCGCTCCAGATTATCCGGCTCCTCCATGCGTTGCCTCTCGGCTCCTGCTCCGGTTTTCCATGCCTTATGGAACTCCTCGATCCGCCAGCGATGGGTGTATATGTCGATGACCCGCAAGGCTTGGGCTAGCGACTCGACGGGTTCACTGGTTAACAACAACCATTTCAACGGGGTCTCACCCTTGGGCGGGTTAATCTCCTCGGCCAGCACCGCGTTGAGCGTGATATTCCCCTGTTTTAGCGTGATGCGCCCACTGCGCAGGCTCAAGCTCGCCTTGCGGGCTGGTCGATTTTTACGTTTACCGCGTTTATCCACCACGCCCTTTTGCGGAATGCTGATCTGATAGCCACCCAACTCCGGTTGGTTCTTCAGATGGTCGTACAGATACAACCCAGACTCTACGTCCTTGCGTGGGTGCTTGGAGCGCACCACGAAGCGCTCGTTATGCGCCAGTTTGTCCTGCAGATAAGCATGAATATCGGCTTCGCGGTCACAGACCGCAATCACGTTGCTCATCATGCTGCCCATGCGTAACCGGCTGGTTGCTGCCGCTGCCAGCCATTTGCCACTCTCCTTTTCATCCGCATCGGCAGGGTCATCCGGACGCATCCACCACTCCTGATGCAGTAATCCTACGGTGCGGAATGTGGTGGCCTCGAGCAAGAGCACGGAGTGAACCCACCATCCACGGGATTTATCCTTTACCGTCCCCAGCTTGCCAAGCTCTTCGGCTACCTGGTGGCGATAACTCAAAGAAGTGGTGTCCTCAATGGCCAGCAGTTCGGGAAACTCCTGAGCCAACTTGACTGTTTTCATGGCGCCAGCCTTTCTGATCGCCTCGGCAGAGACGTTGGGGTTGCGGATAAATCGGTAAGCGCCTTCCTGCATGGCTTCACAGCCCTCTGATGAGATGGTTATTGATTTTCCAGAACATTTTGCCAATTGAGCGGCGACGTTAACCAGACGGGTGGTACGGCGAGGATCACCCAGCGCCGCCGAAGAGAACACAGATTTAGCCCAGTCAGCCGCACGATGAAGAGCAGAAGTTATCATGATCGTTACCATGTTAGGAGGTCACATGGAAGATCAGATCCTGGAAAACGCGAAAGGTTCCGTTCAGGGCGCTACTTGTGTATAAGCGTCAGGCGCAGGACAGCGCGCTGATGCGGGCACTCGGTTTGGCACACCATTGGCAGCGGCTGCTGGATGAGGATCGATCGACGTCGGTGGCCGCCATCGCCAAGGCCGAGGGCATGGACGTAACGCAGGTGCGCCGGATCATGCGGCTGACTCTGTTGGCCCCCGCGGTCATCGAGCGGCTGGTGGGTGCGCCCGACATTTTGCTGGAGCAGGTAATGCGGCGCTCCTGGTCCAATGGCTGGAACAGCCAAGTCATGGCACTCGCCAACCGAGATTGATCTGTCGATACCGACCCGTGGCGCATCGCCGCCTGGTAGTTCAACGGCCAGTTCCAGAGTCGAGCAGCCACTCCCCGCGACATTTGACCGACAGCCCGTCGGCCAATCCGGCCATTGGTCTATCGGCCGGCGTCGGGCGGCAACGCGGCGGTGAGCCGCCCTTCGGCTTCTGGTAGCCTTGAACGGCCGCTTTCTCATCGTCACTACAGCCGGACCCGACCCGTTGCTGTCATTGAGGTTCGCGTTGAGTGTGTGACCGTTGAAATATGAAAAGCGGTCTTTGCTGTTTGTTTATTGATGGGCAAACAAGCCTCCGATGAGGTCGCTGAGCACCAATCGTTCAACTGATGGCAGGCTGCTCACCGGAGGCCGCTGCAATTTCGTTGCGGGCTTGGCGCACTACGCTGAACGACGCGGAGAGCGCAAGAGCCGCAATGATTACTGCCACCAGCAAGTCAGGCCAAACCGTCTCCGTGCCTAAAACACCGAGAGCAGCCAAAACAATTGCCACGTTCACGATGGCATCGTTGCGGCTACACAGCCAGACGGAACGCATGTTGGCGTCGCCATCTCGAAAACTGTAGAGCATCAGGGCGACGGTGAGATTGGCGGCCAGCGCCACCAGGGCTATAGCGCCCATGGTGAAAGGCTCTGGTGGCACACCGGACATCGCTGCCCATGCTGTTTTACCAAGCACGAAAAGGCCATAGCCCCCCATCGTCACCCCTTTCACCAAGGCTGCACGGGCACGCCACAGGAGCCCCATGGAAAGCACGGTCAGGGAAAGGCCGTAGTTGGCCGCATCTCCGGCGAAATCAACGGCATCGGCAAGTAAGGAAATCGAACCAGATCGCAACCCTCCGATAATCTCCACAAGAAACATCAGCGTATTGACGATAAGTGCAACCCAGAGCGCCTTGCGATAACGTGGGTCGACTGCTCCTTTGCTTGACGAACATCCACCTGAACAACAACCGGCCATGACGTTTCCTCCAGATTCGATGCCTCCATTGAAAACCATGTTGACACTCCAGGGTCAACACCTATAATTATCGTAATAAACGAGAGGCTGACATGCGTATTGGCGAACTGGCTCAGAGAACTGGGGTGGAGGTTGATACTATCCGCTACTATGAAAAATCCGGATTATTGCCGTCACCACCTAGGCAGGGCAATGGTTACCGGGAATATGGCGAGCAACACATTGAGCGATTGGCCTTCATCCGCCACTGCCGAGCCTTGGATATGCCGCTGATTGATGTGAAGCGTCTGCTGGATTTTGTCGTGCACCCGGAGGCAGATTGCGGCGACATTAACCGATTGATTGATAGTCAATTGGAACGAGTCAGAAAACGGCTCAACAGCATGCAAGCCCTTGAAAAGCAGCTTGTGGCATTGCGCGCCCAGTGTGACGAAAACTCAACGGCGCGGGAGTGTGGTATTCTGCACGAGTTGGTTGTTGCCTCTCATGACGAGGGCTGTGCCTGCCATCGATGACGACCTGATAAACTTACGAATGAACGTGCCAGAGCTTACTGTTAAATGTCGGCTATTGATGGTCATGCAGACCCTGGGCAACTCAGTGCCACGGCCTGTGCAATGTCCGCAAATGGCCGGCACCGGAAGTTCCAGGCCGTTTCCGAAAGCAGTCGTTCGCTGATACATTAGTTTCTGCTAAGGACCGCTTTTCGGCAAGATAGTGAATGCGTAAGATCGGCCACAAGCGGCCGGTCGCCAGAGGGGAATAGCCGCCGTTCAAGCGGCGGCTTAACTCCGAAAGCTGCTCTAACCACACTCATTGATTTGAATTTTGTTGTTCTAATAAACAATTAGTGGAGCTGAAATGTTTGAAAAACTGAGCCTAAAAAGCCGATTGTTGCTGATCGCCACCGTGCCGATTACGGTCATGTTGGTCCTTGGCCTAAGCGGAGCCTGGAAGAAGTACGCGGATTATCAGTCTCATGTCCAAGCCGAATCTCTGGTCAGCCTCGTGATCGAGTTGGGTGAAGTAGTGCATGAGCTACAGAAGGAGCGCGGCATGAGCTCCGGCTTCCTCAACAGCAAGGGCGGAAAATTTGCCGAGAACCTCACGGCGCAGCGCAAGCTTTCTGATACCGCCATCTCTCGTCTGAATGAAAGCATCCGATCCATCGACGCGTCCATGGTCGGGCCACGCTATATCAAGCCTCTTGCAACGGTGAGCGCGCCTTTGGCCGAACTCGAAAAAAAACGCGAACAGATAACACGTCTCTCGCTTGAACCCGGTGAGTCCTTCCGCTTCTACAGCGAGACGATTTCGCAGTTACTGGAAATCGCGCTGCGTACCGGAAACCAGATGCCGTCATCGAAACTGTCACGCCTGTCGAATGCCAAACAGGCAGTATTGTTCTTGAAGGAACGCAACGGTCAGGAGCGGGGATTGGTAGCCGGCGGCTTCAGCGCCGGGCGCCTGACTTCTGAACAATTCAGCACTTTTCAGAGTCTGATCAACGATCAGGCCACCTATTTGCGCCTGGCCATCGGGTACGCCACGCCGGATCAGGAAAAACTACTGCGTGCCAAGCTAGCCGAGCCGATTTTCAAGGAAGTGGGCACCATCGAACAGATGGTCAAGGACAAGGGTGCAAATGCCGAGCTGGTCTATTCCCCGGAGGACTGGTTTGCCAAAATCACTGCAAAAATTGACCTGCTGAGGACGGTCGAGGAAAGCTACACAAAGGATATCCAGCAGGAAATCCACGCGAATATGGATGCAGATCGTGATGCATTCGTTTCGTACGCCAGCCTGCTTCTGGTAGCTGTCGGCCTGACCCTGTGGATTTGCTTTGCGATTGTACGCAATCTGCTAAAAACCTTGGGCGGGGAGCCCGAGTACGCCGCCAAGGTTGCCCAGAGAATAGCCAAAGGTGATCTGTCAACAGCCATCAACCTCCAGCCCAACGACACGGCAAGCCTGCTGGCTTCCATGAAATCGATGCAGGACGGGCTGCGTGAGATGGTCGAACAAATCGTCGTAGCAACGGTTCAGTTGGCCGGATTAGCTAAGCAGTTGTCGGCCTCATCGCATCAGGTGCAGGATGCAACCAACCAGCAGACAGACGCAGCAGCGACTGTCGCGGCGACTGTTGAAGAGATGACCGTTAGCATCAGCCACATATCGGACAACACTGCAGACGTAAACAAGAGCGCCATTGATTCAAAGCATATGGCAGAGGAAGGGGAGCATTTTGCCCAAAAAACCATAGCTGAAATGAACAAAATCGTCGAAAACGTCAATCAGTCATCTATCTTCATGCAAACGCTTGACGACCAATCCCACAAAATCGCCGATATTGTCAATGTCATCAAGGAAATTGCCGATCAAACCAATCTTCTGGCGCTCAATGCAGCCATAGAAGCCGCAAGAGCGGGAGAGCAAGGGCGCGGCTTCGCCGTGGTTGCCGACGAGGTGCGAAAGCTGGCAGAACGCACGAAACTGTCCACCCAGGATATCGCCGCGATGATCGAAGCGATTCGTACCGGTACGATGCAGGCGGTGGAAAGCATGGCGCAGGGAACAGTCATGGTCAATGTGGGCATGGAACTTGTCGGCAATACCGGGAACTCGATGGCGACCATTCATGGCAGTACCGACAGTGTTCTGGCGGCAATCGATAGCATTTCTACCTCGCTACGCGAGCAAAGCTATGCAAATAATGAGATCGCCAAGAGTGTCGAAAACATCGCCCAGATGTCGGAGCGAAACTATGCCGCGATATGTGATGTTGTGTCCTCCGCTGATCAGCTTCAGATGCACTCCGAAGCCTTGCGCCAATCAGCTTCCCGGTTTCAGATCAGATAACCGACTGTAGTGCGGCGCAGGCTTTCAGTGCTGACATTGCTTCAATGTTAGCATTGGCCGGCGCACCTCATTTAGGCGTTCGTCAGTCCTGTGTGGGTCGGGAGGGCTTGACGGACGCCCGTTCAAACTCTACGACTGCTACCGCAGCATTACCGACGACAATGGGAAAAACATGAACAACTATTCTGGCGCGATAGTGTGAGTTCGACATGTGAGAAATCGGTCGCCAGTACTTTTGGGCCCAGTCTTTTTCCTCGAAAGTTATCCTACGGCTGCAATACGCATTACTGCTGCCGCTTAGGACGCAGACCTCCAATGACCTTCAGGCCTGTCTCTTGATCAGATCTTGATCCCCTGCGCCATCAGATCCTTGGCGGCAAGAAAGCCATCCAGTTTACTTTGCAGGGCTTCCCAACCTTCCCAGAGGGCGCCCCAGCTGGCAATTCCGGTTCGCTTGCTGTCCATAAAACCGCCCAGTCTGGCTATCGCCATGTAAGCCCACTGCAAGCTACCTGCTTTCTCTTTGCGCTTGCGTTTTCCCTTGTCCAGATAGCCCAGTAGCTGACATTC
>NZ_JAKKRZ010000047.1:0-17565 GCF_025653725.1 Shewanella sp. SM74
AGCTTCGCTACCAATCTGGAGGAGTACCACCATGAACGCAAACGCCCCGAACACTGCCAGTTGCACCACCTGCTGCGTATGCTGCAAAGAAATTCCGCTCGATGCCGCCTTCACCCCGGAAGGCGCGGAATACGTCGAACATTTCTGCGGGCTGGATTGCTATGAACGCTTCCAGGCACGCGCCAAGGCCGCGACAGAATCTGACATTGCGCCTGTCCCTGGCGGTTCGCAGCCGTCAGATTGAGGCATACCCTAACCTGATGTCAGATGCTTGGCGCAAAGCACGTCAGAATAGAGTTGTAGTTTGTATTTATTGACACAAGCCGCCAAGGGTAATAGATTTCATCCTGACACTTTTACCTTTGGAGGCATCTTGCAAGGTCAACGTATCGGCTATATCCGCGTCAACAGCTTCGACCAGAACCCTGATCGGCAACTGGAGCAAATCGAAGTCGGTAAGGTATTCACCGATAAGGCTTCCGGAAAGGACACGCAACGTCCCGAACTTGAAAGGCTGCTGGCCTTTGTGCGCGAGGGCGACACCGTGGTGGTGCACAGCATGGACAGGTTGGCACGCAATCTCGATGACCTGCGCCGCATCGTTCAGGGGCTGACACAACGGGGCGTGCGGATGGAGTTTGTCAAAGAAGGGCTGGCGTTCACCGGCGATGACTCACCGATGGCCAATTTGATGCTGTCGGTCATGGGGGCTTTTGCGGAGTTCGAGCGCGCACTGATCCGCGAACGCCAGCGCGAGGGAATCGTGCTGGCCAAGCAGCGCGGTGCCTACCGGGGACGAAAGAAATCGCTGAACAGCGAACAAATTGCCAAGTTGAAACAGCGAGTCGCGGCAGGCGATCAAAAAACCTTGGTGGCCCGTGACTTCGGCATCAGTCGCGAAACCTTGTACCAGTACCTGCGGGAAGACTGATCATGCCGCGCCGCTCAATCCTGTCCGCCACCGAGCGCGAAAGCCTGCTGGCACTACCAGATGCCAAAGACGAACTGATACGGCACTACACGTTCAACGAAACCGACCTATCGGTGATCCGCCAGCGTCGCGGCGCTGCGAATCGATTGGGCTTCGCCGTGCAGCTTTGCTACTTGCGATTCCCTGGCATCTTCTTGGGCATCGATGAGCCTCCGTTTCCGCCCCTGCTGCGCATGGTGGCCGCACAACTCAAGGTGCCGGTGGAAAGCTGGAACGATTACGGCCAGCGCGTGCAGACACGGCGGGAGCACTTGGTCGAGCTGCAAACGGTGTTTGGATTCAAGCCCTTCACCATGAGTCACTACCGGCAAGCCGTGCATACATTGACCGAACTGGCCTTGCAAACAGACAAAGGCATTGTGCTGGCCAGCACCCTTGTTGAAAACCTGCGGCGGCAGAGCATCATCCTACCCGCCATGAATGCCATCGAGCGCGCAAGCGCCGAGGCCATTACCCGTGCCAACCGGAGCATCCATGCGGCATTGGCCGATTCCTTGATACCTGTCCATCGCCAGCGCCTGGACGAACTGCTCAAGCGCAAGGATGGTAGCAAAATGACGTGGCTAGCGTGGCTGCGCCAATCGCCCGCCAAGCCTAACTCGCGCCACATGCTTGAACACATCGAACGCCTCAAAGCCTGGCAAGCGCTTGACCTACCTGCTGGCATCGAACGGCAGGTACACCAAAACCGCTTGCTCAAGATCGCCCGCGAGGGCGGCCAGATGACGCCCGCCGACCTGGCCAAGTTCGAGTCGCAGCGGCGTTACGCCACCTTGGTAGCACTGGCCATCGAAGGCATGGCCACCGTCACTGATGAAATCATCGACCTTCACGACCGCATCATCGGCAAGCTGTTCAATGCGGCCAAGAACAAGCATCAACAGCAGTTCCAGGCTTCCGGCAAGGCGATCAACGACAAGGTGCGGATGTATGGGCGCATCGGTCAGGCGCTGATTGAAGCCAAACAAAACGGCGGCGATCCGTTCGCCGCCATCGAAGCGGTCATGCCGTGGGACACCTTCGCCGCCAGCGTCACCGAGGCGCAAACGCTGGCGCGGCCTGCAGATTTTGATTTCCTGCACCATATCGGCGAGAGTTACGCCACGCTGCGCCGCTATGCGCCGCAGTTCCTGGACGTGCTCAAACTGCGCGCCGCGCCCACCGCCAAGGGTGTGCTCGATGCCATCGACGTGCTGCGCGGCATGAACAGCGACAGCGCGCGCAAGGTGCCCGCCGATGCGCCAACCGCATTCATCAAGCCGCGCTGGGCAAAGCTGGTTCTGACCGACGAGGGTATTGACCGGCGTTACTACGAATTATGCGCCCTGTCGGAGCTGAAGAACGCACTGCGCTCTGGTGATGTTTGGGTGCAGGGTTCGCGTCAGTTCAAGGACTTCGACGAATACCTGGTGCCGATCGAGAAGTTCGCCACCTTGAAGCTGGCCAGCGAATTGCCACTGGCCGTGGCCACCGACTGCGACCAATATCTGCATGACCGACTGGAATTATTGGAGGCGCAACTCGCCACAGTCAACCGCATGGCGGCGACCAACGACTTACCGGACGCCATCATCACCACTGCATCGGGCCTGAAGATAACGCCGCTGGACGCAGCGGTGCCAGACGCCGCGCAAGCCTTGATTGACCAGTCGGCGATGTTGCTGCCGCACCTCAAGATCACCGAGTTGCTGATGGAGGTCGATGAATGGACGGGCTTCACGCGCCACTTCACACACCTGAAGACCGGCGACACGGCCAAGGACAAAACCTTGCTGATGACGACGATTCTGGCTGATGGTATCAATCTTGGGCTCACCAAGATGGCCGAGTCCTGCCCTGGCACCACCTACGCCAAGCTGTCTTGGCTGCAAGCCTGGCACGTTCGCGACGAAACCTATTCGACGGCGCTGGCCGAGCTGGTGAACGCACAGTATCGACAACCCTTCGCCGGAAACTGGGGCGACGGCACCACGTCATCGTCGGACGGCCAGAACTTCCGAACCGGCAGCAAGGCAGAGAGCACCGGGCATATCAATCCGAAGTATGGAAGTAGCCCTGGGCGGACGTTCTATACCCATATCTCCGACCAATACGCGCCCTTCAGCGCCAAGGTGGTCAACGTCGGCTTGCGCGACTCGACTTATGTGCTCGATGGCCTGCTGTACCACGAGTCTGACTTGCGTATCGAGGAACACTACACCGACACGGCGGGCTTCACCGATCATGTGTTCGGCCTGATGCACTTTCTGGGATTCCGGTTCGCGCCGCGCATCCGCGACCTGGGCGACACCAAGCTGTTCATTCCCAAGGGCGATACTGCCTACGATGCACTCAAGCCGATGATTAGCAGCGACAGGCTGAACATCAAGGCTATTCGCGCTCATTGGGATGAAATCCTACGGCTGGCCACTTCGATCAAGCAGGGCACGGTGACGGCCTCGCTGATGCTGCGCAAGCTCGGCAGCTATCCGCGCCAAAACGGCTTGGCCGTCGCCCTGCGCGAGCTGGGGCGCATCGAGCGCACGCTGTTCATTCTGGATTGGCTGCAAAGCGTGGAGCTGCGCCGCCGCGTCCATGCGGGGCTGAATAAGGGCGAGGCGCGCAACGCGCTGGCCAGGGCGGTCTTCTTCTACCGATTGGGTGAAATCCGCGACCGCAGTTTTGAGCAGCAGCGCTACCGGGCCAGCGGCCTCAATCTGGTGACGGCGGCCATCGTGTTGTGGAACACGGTCTATCTGGAGCGTGCCACCAGTGCTTTGCGTGCCCACGGCATGGCGCTGGACGACACGTTGCTGCAATATCTGTCCCCGCTGGGGTGGGAGCATATCAACCTGACCGGCGATTACCTATGGCGCAGCAGTGCCAAGGTCGGTGCGGGGAAGTTCAGGCCATTGCGACCGCTGCCACCGGCTTAGCGTGCTTTATTTTCCGTTTTCTGAGACGACCCCTAGACGTTTTGGCTTTTTACCCTGCTAGACGCTCTTAAACGCTCTCAGAACGCGCTAATTTGCGTTTTCTGCGTTCAGCCATGCCACGAGCCGTATTTTTCTTTTTTTCGGCTCTGCGTGCGATTTGGGCGGCTTCCTGCACGTTTAATTCACATTGATTGGCGTAATTAACTGCTTGCTGCTGCATATTTTGCGCTTTTTGGAGTTCGTTTCGAGCCTGTGCCGCCAGATTTTCGGCTTGCTCGTTTCGCTGTTTGTATTCGTTTTCAGCGGCCTTCATCGCGTTTCGCGCCTGAGTTTCCGCCGTGTTTAGGCGCAATTGCATGGTTTCAAGTTGGCTAAATTTGCCCAACGCGGTTAAAACGTAAATTTAGCCGAATTTTATAAGGTTCAAAATGTATACTATTTGATAGCTCTGGTTATTACCTATCAAAACTACTATCATAAGTGCATTATCAAAACCTTTAAAGAGATATGGTGATTTATGTCCAAAGTTGGTTATGCTCGAGTGAGTTCCACGGGTCAAAGCTTAGAAGTGCAACTGGGCAAGTTACATCGAGCTGAGTGCAATAAGATATATCAAGAAAAACGCAGTGGGAGGACGGCTGAACGGTCTGAATTTCAATCTTGCATGAGTTATTTACGTGAAGGGGATACCCTAGTGGTAACCCGACTCGATCGTCTTGCTCGCTCAGTCGTCCACTTAGCCCAGATTGCTTCGCGTTTTCAAAGTGAAGGTATTGATTTGCTCGTTATCGATCAGAACATTGATACGAGCACTTCGACTGGGAGACTCATGTTCAATATGTTGGCTGCTATTGCTGAGTTTGAAAATGACTTGCGGACAGAGAAGCAAGCTGAAGGTATCGCAAAAGCACATGAAAATGGAGTTAAATTTGGTAGGCCTGTAAAACTTACGGACACCTTAAAACAAGCAATTTATGATAAAAGAGCTGAGGGGGCCACTATTGGTCAGCTTGCCAAGGAGTATCACCTTGGAGAAGCTTCTATTTATCGGGCAATAAATTCAGTTAAGCAATCAATTGTTTCCCCCTACTCGATAGATGTTAAAGAGCTGCGAGATTATGGAAAATATAAAACGTGATTGATACTGACTATTGTATGTATTGACGTTTAAAATTAGCCTTACTGTATTAACGTAACATCAATAGGTATGATAAATTTTCCTTATCTAAAGAGCCTTAGCCTAACATTAATATTTCTACGAACAGTTAATGCAGCGAGTCACGGTAGGATCAAACATAAGCCGATTCAAATCGATATCTTCACCACAGACAAAACAGCTGCCATATTCATCGCTATTTATGCGCAATAATGCACCTTCAATAACTTGTAACTGATGCTGCTTGCGTCTCGCAGTTTCTAATTCCATTTGCTGTCCTTGCAATGCATCTATACGTGAAAGACGTCCGAGTCGTGATTGGTCAAGTTCGACAACTTGCACATCACTCGTTTGTGCTGCAATCTGCGCTAACAAACTTTCCAGCATTTGCTGTAACTGTAAATGCAGTTGTTGCTTTAGCTGCTCGTTCATTTCACCTCCAAACTTAAGCGTCAGAACCTATCTCTATTACTATGCACTAACCAGCGTCTTGGATACTGATTAGTGCAATATCAATAGCTGTTAGCGCAATAATAATAATGGGATATGGCTTTTACTGATCATCTTTGTGGTATTGCTTCCCACAAAAAACTCTCTTATCCGCGAATGGCCGTAGGCCCCCATCACCATAAGATCGATGTGATGCTCAAGTTGATAGATCTCAAGAGCCGTTTGAACTTCTCCCTGACAAACAGCGGTAACCACATTGAAATTCGCCGCCATCAGAGATTCGGTCACCAACGCCAGTTCTGCTGTCGCCTGTGATTGAGCATCAGACACCATCACCAAATGACATTCAAGCCCTTTTAAGAGTGGACTTGTTAGCACTTGATTAAGGGCTTTTTTCGCAGTAATGCTGCCATCGTAGGCAATCATAAATCGTTTCGGTGCTTCAAACTCTGTCATCACCACTAAAATAGGCTGCTTAACTGTGCGAATGACGTTTTCTAGATGGCTGCCAATCGCCTGCGCTTGATCTTGATGTTGCTCCCCTTGACGCCCCATCACCACCAATCTGGCATGGGATTCTTGCTCTAACAGGGTTTCGACTAAATCGCCGTGACGCTGCAAGGTTTTAACCACGACTGCAGGTTGTGCCTCCACGATGCGCGTTTGCGCATCTTGCAACATATACTTACCCTGCTCGAGTGCCAGCTTGCCCCGGCGCGCTTCGAGCTCAACCATTTCATTGAGCAAGTGCTCCCGTGTACCTAGGCCAATATTTCCCGACAGATCTGACTCTATCGGATAGGCTGACTTATCCAATACATGTAATAGGATTACAGGGGCATTCAGTTGAAAGGCGGCCCAGCCACTGGCATCACATACAGCGGATGTCACATTTGAACCGTCAATACAAGCAATCACATTTGTCATCGTTTTATTCCTTTGTTGTTGTGTTGCTAATGGCTTAGTGACCAGACATCATTTTTTCAACTTCTTCTGGCTTATCGTGTACCCCAAATTTATCGACTATGGTGGCACTGGCTTCGTTAAGGCCAATCAACTCAACCTCAGTCCCCTCGCGGCGGAATTTAATCACTACCTTGTCGAGGGCCGATACCGCGGTAATATCCCAAAAATGTGCTTGAGATAAGTCGATAGTCACTTTATCAACCACTTCCCTAAAATCGAATGAATTACTGAACTTATCTGATGAAGCAAAAAAGACTTGTCCAATAACCTGATAATGGCGACCAGTGTCAGCAGCAGTCGTTGTACTCTTAACCACCATAAAACGTCCCACTTTATTAGCAAAAAATAGGGACGCGAGTAATACACCTACAAATACCCCAATTGCTAAGTTATGGGTAGCGACCACGACCACAACCGTCGCCACCATCACAAGGTTGGTTGACATAGGATGATGCTTAAGATTACGGATTGAATCCCAAGAGAATGTACCGATAGCCACCATGATCATCACGGCAACCAGTGCCGCCATAGGAATAAGCTTTAACCACTCTCCTAAAAACACCACCATCACAAGTAAAAAAACGCCTGCAGCGAAGGATGATAAACGTCCGCGACCACCCGATTTAACGTTGATGATCGACTGACCAATCATAGCGCAACCAGCCATACCGCCCATTAAACCCGCGCCGATATTGGCAATACCTTGGCCCTTACACTCGCGATTCTTATCGCTTTGGGTATCGGTTAAGTCATCAACTATGGTGGCGGTCATCATAGATTCCAGCAAGCCCACCACGGCAAGGCCGGCCGAGTAAGGGAAGATGATCATCAGAGTTTCAAGGGTCAAGGGCACTTCAGGCCAGAGGAAAATAGGTAAAGTATCAGGCAGTTGTCCCATGTCGCCGACAGTACGAATATCTAACCCCATATAAACCGCAAAAAGCGTTAATCCGACAATACACACGAGAGGCGAAGGTACGGATTTACCAATCACAGGGATGAGTGGGAATAGGTAAATGATACCGAGGCCAGCTACCGTCATCGCATATACGTGCCAAGTCACATTGGTCAGTTCGGGCAACTGGGCCATAAAGATCAGAATCGCCAGTGCATTCACAAAACCCGTCACCACAGAGCGGGAGACGAAACGCATCAAGCTACCGAGTTTTAAGTAACCCGCAGCAATTTGCAGCACACCGGTTAATAAGGTCGCCGCGAGTAAATACTCAAGGCCATGTTCCTTTACTAAGGTCACCATTAACAGTGCCATCGCGCCTGTTGCGGCAGAGATCATGCCAGGACGGCCACCAGTAAAGGCAATAACCACAGCGATACAGAATGAAGCATATAGGCCGACCTTAGGATCGACACCTGCAATAATAGAAAAGGCAATTGCCTCAGGGATTAACGCCAGCGCTACCACAATACCGGCTAACAGATCTCCGCGTATATTGGAGAACCACTCTTTTTTCATGGTTTGAATCATGTTACTCACTCTGATTAAAATTAAATCAATAACAAAAGCTAACGCTAGCCATATACACAGATGTGCAAAGACAAGAGCTTTTTCGTCAACGTGACGAATCAATATTAGATTTATGGAGGTACAACAAAAGCTACCGAAGGGTAGATACTACGAACGGATCTGAGCGATCCAAAATGAAGGGGGTTAAACTAATGCGGCTTAAAGCTCATTACAGAAATTATCCTTACAACAGGTAAAATGAGTAAAATTTTGATTTTTAGCTATATACAGAAACACAATATAGAGTTAGGTAAGGATACCGTTCAGGTCGTTGAAAGTCAAAGGACCAAAATCAGATTAACTATGATCCGGTAAGCTGTAACGACTTAAATTCAGTGTTAATGAGCGTAACCAGATAAATTCCACATTAAAAACAAAAAAAACAGTGGCTTAATTTAGCTCAAGAGCTTAGTTATAAAGCTAACTTTACATTTTCGGCGCGTTGGGCAAATTTAGCCAACCTCGCTATACTTCATTCAAATTTGATTCAAAAGACAACGCTCTTACCGTTTGGGATAAAAAATGCCAATTCCGATTAACGTTTCAATCACGATAGTTAACTGATGTTCTTTGAGCCACTTTGTTCATCGGTTAGTGACAAGCCAACCCAAATAAAGGAAAGCGAAATGCAAAATGCGAAAATAGTCTGTATTACCGTTCTGGGATGCCTATTAATGTTGGTGTCAACAGGAATCGGGCAATTCGGGCAACTGATGCACACTCAAACTGATGTCAGGGCTGCCGCTCTTCAACAGTGGGCTGATGGAGATAATGAGCGCCTGATGAGCGTTGATGAATTTACGAAAGCTTGTCTTATCGGAGGGCCAATTGAACAAACAAATAGTGAGTTTAAGGCACCTATATCTATTGATGAGTGCGCAAACTTAAATGGCTTTGATAAACTAGCTGAGGTTGTTCGAAAAACTGACCTGACAATTAAATCTTATGCTTGGCCTCTGTCGCTAGTAGCGAGCTAATACGCAAGGAGCGGAGAGTCAGATGTTTGAATTATCACCAGAAGAAATCGCCATCATTCAGCAACGGCGTGAAGAAAAATCTGCTCAGGAAGCGCGAGTAGGTTTCCACAAAAAAGCAATTGCTACTGCACATGCATTTAGTGTTTGGTCAGACGAAAATGGCCTTGAACTTACATTTTCAACATTTGTTAATAATTTCAATTATCAAGAAGCTGACGGAAATGCGATGTACGAAGCTGTGAATCGGATTTTTTCTGCTGCATGGCCTCAGCAGTAGTTTGAATCTGTTTAACGAATGCAACGGAATTGGCGATGGTTTTGAGTGGGAATGCTACAAATGCTCATGTGGGAGAGGAATAAGTCTCATACTGAGTATTAAAGTATCATACTAGAATGGCAGCGCTCACATAGGTACGCTGCCATTTCTAAATCCCTTATGCCCCTTTATTAGTTACAGGCAATAATCAGGAAAGAACTGTGAAGAGGCTGTTGGCCTACTTTTACTAATCGATAAATAGCAGTCATTGATCGCTTTCGATTCAATATCAATACCAATGCTCACTTTGTTCATTTGTGTGCACGTTTATCCAGCAATACTCATGTAGGGTGTTGATAAATCAATAGCTTTTCCTCAGCAAAAATTAAATAATAGGTTTATTAAAAATGCATGCACGTTTTCCCAAATATACGCGCATGCGCACTATACAAATGATATGTGTATAGAGGAACTAACAAATTGATCGCAAACAGTATTTGTCCTTATTGTTCGACGGCAATGGTAAAAGGTGAGAACCTGGACAACAGCCGCTCTGTTGAGCATCTTGTTCCTAACACAGCTCTAACGCGAAAGAGAAACAACGGTGAGGGTGATTTCTATGCCTGTCGTAAGTGCAACTCAGAAAAAGGTACATTGGATGAAATATTTGGTCTGATTGCCCGCTGCCAGTCCAGTGATGATGAGCTAGCAGTGAAAGCACTAGTTCGTGCTTTCACTAAACGTAATAGCGTGCCGAATCGCCTTTGGGAAATGTATGATAGTGCGGTAGAGGTGGGTGAACACGTTGAAGCAAAAATGCCTATTTATGGTCAAGAGCTGATCGACTATGCAACGTTTTTTGGCAAAGGTCTATATTTTCTAAAGCATCAACGAATATTCAACGAAAAGCGAGACATAATGCATATTCGCTTCTTCAATAAACAGGTTCATTCAAGTTTTGCTCAGAATTATGAAAGCAAATTTTCTAGTAATCCAATTAAAGATTTAGAATCCAACTCAAAATCATGGGTTATCGCAGAAGATGAGTGCGTCATCTGGTCAAAAAATAGAAGTCATCTCATTATTTTTCATCACTTTATCTCTTTTGGTATTAGGTTTAAAACTCGTAATCACAAGACTCTGATGAAGAAGAAAGAGCTAGAAAATAGTATTTTGGAAAGCTTTGGGTCATACACATAACGAACTGTTTAAGAGTGATTCGCAAAGCATGGCATTTTTACTATGTGTTGGTTTTAGTGTTGAAGGTAGTATGCGGGAGCTTCGGTATTGCGTTGCTCACATCTTAATAGGGCTTTAGGCACACCTGCAGGAAGCATTGATTATGGCAAATGAGTTCATGAAAGAACCCTGTACCTGTCAAGGGAATAACCCGTCTTGCTTCAAGTGTGGCGGGTGGGGATATATCGACGTTATAAGTGAGTCCCGAGGAGCAGTTGGAGCTGGAGAGCTTGCACCAAGAAGGCCGCCCCGAAAAAGCAAAGCAAGGCAAAAAAACTCAGCACCTAAAGCCAAACCAACTGCCTGGGTTGCTTGCCCTATCTGCAAAATTCAGTGTCTCCATTTAGATCGACACTTGAAAAAATCGCATAAAAAGAGATTCAAAACTTTTATGTCTAATACCCTCAAAAACTAGTTAACGGAGTGGCTAACAAGGCGCAAAACTATCACTCACTTCGTTAGCTAGACGTCCAAAAGCTGCGCTTTTCGGCCCGTTAGCTTAATCGTTAGGCAATCATAGGATGGGAATCATTATGTGTCTTTTCTCATTACTGTTTGGGAAGAACAAAAAGTAGAATCCTACACAACTCGCCAGGGTAAAGCAGTGCGTACTGATGCGGCATTTGATGCATGGACCTCTGGTGATCTGGATAAAATTTTAAAAGCAGTAAAAACCAAAACAAACCCGATTGATCGGCATTTTCTTCTCCAATCAATCGTTAATATCACCTATAAACAACGGAAAACAGAAAGATATCGAAATTTATGTATTGAATATGCAAAGTTGCATTTACAAGAATTCCCCGCTTTAGTTCTGCCTTGAAGGAAGATATGGATGGTACCTTGCCACGAATATAACCACTGGTTCGTGATTTGCGAGTCTGGCCAATTGGAGTCCTCAGATGCCAGAGTTAGCATACCTTTAGATCGGCTGACAATTGCTGACACTTTTCCCATTAATGATTAGTTAACAGAAATTATAGGTGTTGCACGTGGCTGCGCAACGCGATGCAACAGGCGCAACAGCAAGAAAATTAACGGAAATTATTACTCACCTACAACATGCCGTTGTCACAGAAAAACAGTTTATAGGGTAATTTGTAATGCTAAACAGTTCTATAGATGGACCAGTTGCGGCTTATTCGATTCGGTTTAAAGTGGTTTATCTCTTAAACTAATTTTAATACTTTCCCACAATAGCATTAAGTCGGGGTGGCAATGAGGTTTATATCATTACTAGCTATTTCAATATTATTAATGATCTCTGGTGCCCATGCAGGTGATTCAGACATCATCACTGTTAAGATAGTTGTTTCTGTTTACGATGGAGATACATTTCGCGCTATCCTACCAAATGAGTCCGAAGAACTAAAAATTCGAGTTCGCGGAGTCGACACGCCTGAAATTAAGGGCCAGTGCAGTTACGAGAAAGATGCTGCTTTGCGTGCTAGAGATTTTACAAAGTCGTTGCTGAGGAATGCGAAGGTAATTCAATTAAGTGATGTCGGTGAGGACAAATATCATCGGGTATTGGCTACGGTTACTATTGATGGTGTTGACCTCGCAAATACTCTGATTAGTGAAGGTTTCGGCCGGCAGTGGAAAGGGCACCGAGAGATTTGGTGTGTTCCGGTGACACATTAATTTGGAAGATAGGACCCGCTATGATGTGAGGTATACCTTTAACGGACGGCTGAGTTTATGTAACTAATCTTGTACAATTAGTCGTCCAATAGAACGAAACGAACGCCAAGCTCCTTCTACCATGTGTGGGTAGTTTGTATCGGTATCCTTGGGGTGACTTGTTCACCCCTTAACCTCTCCTACAACAGATCTTCTTGATTATGTCTCTATGCGAGTCGGGATAGCAATTGATGCTGTGATTAATGATATTAAAGAAAGACAAAGACAAGAGGGGGCAGTCAGAACGTGTGGAAGCTAATTAAAATCGCCTTTATTTTGTACATCGTGTACTACATGATGTCGTTTTATATGACTCAAAGACGTATCGCGGAGTTTGCAGGTACAGGACACCCTTACTTGTTTAAAGAAGCTCTTACAAATAAGATAGCTGCCAGTGATTTTGCTGCGTTGGAAAAGGCATATACTGATCCAAAACAAATCTGTCCTAATATTTCATCTAGTAGAAATTACTTAACAGTGGTTTTTGTGAACGATGCGATGGTTTGCTGCGATACTCAGGAATGGCTAGTTCCGTACCGAAATGTAGGTTCAAATCGTGAATACCTATGTGGCAACTGGCCAAGCATTGAGATCATATCTCAGCCGCTGGATAAAACTAAACTTCAACTCGGCGTAGCTGAGCTTGAACTGAAATAGGGAAACTTGGGGAAAGTATATATATGTTTAACAATCCATTTGACATGATATCTAATTCATCAATAAATTTTACATTCTGGATGGCTGGCACCTTAATCCTATATCCATTAATAAAAGTCATTGCAAGTTCGTTTAGTGAAAATCGATACAGGATTGCAATTTACTTCATCGCATCAATAGGATACTTCTCTGCTTTTATGTATGCCAACTCTCATTTTTTAGACGCCTTACTTTCAGGCCTTGTAATTCCGAGCATAATCTTTGTTAGCTCAGTAATTGTTTTTTTAATCTCTCTGTATATCAAAAATGAAGGTAAATAGAAATTGGTTATATTAAGCGTATTAAAATATACTGTGGGAGAGTAATAAGATCTGAACAAGTCACCCCAAGGATACAAACTACCTACTCAGTTGAAGCTCGATTTGGACTTCGTAGTGGCAATTAGTATGAATCTTTAATTTTGGTCATGTTTCATCTAAAACGGTACGAGCAAGGGTACTTGATTGCTCAGAAAGTAACTATAAAGCATCATGGCAAGCTACGAAAACTATATGCGGTAGGCAAGCGTATACGCCTTCAAGAGATTGTTAGCGGCAGAAAAATAAATTGGGTTGCTTGCGTGTCATTCGTTGTTTATTGGATAGCAAGTGCATATGACAAGCGTTTTGCTGAGGTAAATCGTTTTTAAGAGGGAATTCATGAAGCCACAGAAAATTGCAAATTTAGAGGAACGATTAGAGACATGGAATGAGCAAAGACGCACCTGGTTACGTCAGGAACTGCCAATGGTGTTAATTATTGGCATTATCGTGTGTTGTGGCATGATGTATCTAGTTTCCTTTATGGAACCAAGCCTACATTCATCGTGGCTCTTGTGGGGTTCGATTTTTGGCGTTGGTTTAGCGATCATTCCTTTGAACATGACATATCCAAAGAAGCCTTCTCGAGCTGATGTGGACGCTGACGTTGCTATACGTAAAGCATTCAATATGGACGCAACAGTGAGTGAGAAGCCGGATAAAGAGGATGCTCGGAAGTTATTCCAGTGAAAATACTGATGTTCATACCATGTATTGCAGCAACACCTTTTGGGGATCGGAATTTATCAAAATGAGCCAAACCGAGTCATGATGGAAAGTAAAAATTCTGTCTGAGTTCGAGAACATGGCTCTACTCCTGCATTTGGGCGCATGTGATAAAACTCACCTTTAAAGTAGATAAAAGCTTGTTTAGTGTGATTCGCCCGTACTTGATTATTCGTATTGGTTGAAATATAGATATCATAGATATCATTTGAATATACCAGCTTGATAGCGGCATTCATGGGGTTTGTGTTCATCATTCTAATTCCTTCCAGGCACTTCAAATATTTTACTGATAAACAAGAACTAATGACATCGTTTCAGCGTCGATTTGAGACAGCAAAATAAATTCCCCCCTCTGTTTAACAGACAAGTAGCTCGAATTTTACACATCAAAGAGAAGCATCTAACCGAGTCCAGTAACGTGATCTCATGGCCAGTTGAGAATACGATAGGTATAACCATTGATAGAGAGCAATTCCCTTTATGCAAACTACCGCATACTGACCCTTTATTGGTTTAGTTACTGTATACTAACCGTAGGTTTTAAGTTAATTTGAACATTTTCCGGATTGTTTTTCTAAGTATTCCTCTTCCATTAATTGCCAAATTTAGTATCATAAAGTCTCACACAGTTGATTTATCAAAGGTGTGTCCTCCAACGGGGGAAGGGGTTCCTCCGGGAAAGAAACCAGCTTTATAGTTGGTTTTTTTTCGCCCTTATTTTGGGTTTATGCCAATTTGCGCGTGAGTTTCATATTGCGACAACACCTGAGCACTGAACCGCCCATCCAAATTTATCCACGTCATTAACTGTTCAATTTCACTCGATACTCGAACATAGACAAAAAGCGTTATCGGTTCCAAATACCTACCTTGACTGTCAAGCTTGTTAAATATTTCGTCGTTACACAGATAAATATTCCCAGGATGAGCAACAGTTGATGGAGTGCTCAATTGGACCATTAATTGAGTGGCCACATGCAGGTCCCCAAGGAAGTCAAATAAGTAGGATTCAGCCTCGCCTTTACCTCGATAGACTTCAAGATTGTCTAATAGCTTACAAATCTCATGCTCGAGATGAATCGAGTCAGGCACCAGAGAGAGCTTTTTGAGCTCCTTTTTGCAAGATTTCAAAGAAGGTGATTTCACTCTTTCTTTGAGATATTTACGCAATATGCTCGTTCTGGTGGCCTTTGGCACATATCTTTCGACTAAGCCAATATCAAGGTAAAGGTGGATTAAAGCATTCTCACAAACGCATTTAAGAGACTGATAATATTCGGTCAATTTTGTGTTCCTTTCTACAACGGGTTACTTTTTTGTCTAAACTTAGCCATCGCACCATCTTCCGCCAATATATCTCTACCATAACGATAAACCATGACGACTGAACTCCAACGTCCAGATACTTGAACCTGCAGCGGCGAAAAGCCAGCCGCTAACAGATCTTGGCACGCACCGACACGCGCTGAATGACCGCTCCACGTTTGATCACTACGCAATAAGTTAGGGGAATGGGTATTAACAAACGTAAATGCTTTGGAAAAAATGCAATCTATGGCATAGCCACTCAAAGGCTTAATTTGTTCACCAATTTTATTTGATTTATGCACACGCTTAAAAATGAGACCCTTGCGTTCCATGTTGGCCAAGGTCACGTAATCGTTGATAGCTGTCATGCATTCATGGCTCAAAATCACTTTATCGGGTTCGCCGGAATGACGGGCCTTGGTGATCGGAATAAGCAAAATGCCACGTCCATCATAAGCCACATTCAAATGCTCAAATGAAACTCGGGCCAACTCAGATTCACGTAACATAGACTCATAAGCCGTCATAAGCAAAGCGAGATCGCGCCTCTCAATCAAGCGATCGCTCTTTGAGAAGGCTTGTTTAAGCACTTCCAAATGCTTCAAATTGAATGCAGCCGCCTGACCAATAAACTCACCATTTTGAAGCTTACTTTCTTCCATCATTCTCATTAAATGCTTAATTTTTAATGGTTCAGTAGGTGAAGGTAAGCTCGCAGCTAAGTGATAAGTTTGCACCGCCCACGAATAAATTTTCAAGGTATTATGTTTAACGGTGGGCGCCAACTCTGTGATAAATCGCTCAAAATTGTCAACAGTACAGGGAATGGGAACAATGTTATGGTCACCACACCACCGTCGGAAAACATCCCAATGTTGATAGAGAGACTTTAGGCTATTTACACGTAAATTATGGCCATTAGATTCAAAGTCACTGAGCAACAATGAAATTAGCTCAGAAATACGCTGTGGTTGAGCAAGCTCAATGTCACACTCCAACAATGAACGTAATTCATTTTGAAGCAGCGTTCGTCTATCGAGCAATAAGTCTTTGACTTTATGAGGCTTCACCTCACAGCCAGCGTTTGATGTAACAGAAAAACATTCAATTTTCGTAATGTCATTCATCAAAACTTATCCTTGTTAACAAGTCGATAAGGTAAGGGTTATTCTTCCACAATCAATTGTTCCTCCATACGAAGGGTGACATCGAGCGACAACAGGTGATCGATAGCTTCATCAATCGAGCCCAAATCCTCCCTTTTCATAATGCTTTTTAGCCTTGCAACCAGCTCAGAAGACAATTCAATTCGGGTTTTATTCTCTCTTTTTTTCAACTGGCTAATTTCTTTGCGAACCCATCGCCAACCCTCATCTGAAAAAATTGAGTTCAACAATTCATTCAATTCATCCATACTCTCATGTTCGATGCCTGAGATCGGCGTTCGCTTGATAGCACGCAGTAATCTGGAAGCTGACATCCAGAATTTTTCAGCTGTGTCATGGAAGTGAACAAAGTTAGGCTGATAACGTATCGGTGAGATGGTACTCATGGTATGGCGAATATGCCGGCGAAGAAAATGATTGGCAAGTTGTGCCTCTGCCACAGAAAGTAATCGCATTCGCTTTCCTTTGGGTTTATCGCCATACTTATAACGCCACTCTGGGGCAACATAGTTTTTTCCGCTCATAATTACTTCCAGTAAAATGGTTCCACCATAGAACATCATTTTTTTAATACTTGCCACAAACAGGTCACTAAAAAACGCTAAACCAGTATTATGGTTCCACCATAATACGTAATCCATTATCAGTCAATCTTAACTTGAGATAATTACACTTATGTCAAGTTAGGAGTAGATAGTGGGGGGGAGGGGGCAAGGTTGTTTATGGTGCCACCATAATAGAGGTTCTGAAAATTTTGGTGATGTCAGGGAGGGATTTGAAGCATTGAGTGAACATGTTGTGCTGCTGATTGGCGTAAAGTGAATCACAGCAAGTAAGAAAGAAGTACGCTGTGAATACTACATTGTTAAGATATTAGTGAAACCGCTTTTATTATATTAAAGGTACTTCTGAACAAGATATTGCATTCGTAATATAAGAGAGGGTCCGCCGGGATTCTGGAATATTCCGCCAAATCAGACCTAATTAGTTGTTATCTTTAGATATTGAACGATTCTGACTATCGGCCCCCTTCAATTCAATGAACCATCTGTCCATAATGTCTTTTTGTGCATTGGCAGTCGATTTCAACGATTGTACTTCAATGATAAGTAAGGCGTTCTTGTCAGTCTGCTCCGCGAGTTGCGTGTTTAACGAATTAATTCGAGACGTTGCCTGTTGATACCTATC
>NZ_JAKKRZ010000048.1:0-31313 GCF_025653725.1 Shewanella sp. SM74
CTGGCGTCAGTGGCGAAAACCGCGGACTAAGGTACAAAACTTACTTAAACGTGGCGTCAGGATCCAAGCTGCCGTTGCTTGTGGGATCACAAGTAAAGGCCCATGGCGGAGCTCGAAAACACCAGGAATACAGCAAGCGCTGAGTAATGAGTATCTTAAGAAAGCAGGATTGTATTCACTGAGAGATGGATGGATCGCGGTTCACTATCCGAACCAGAAAACAGGTTAGGCGTTCTAAATGAACCGCCCGGTGCGGAGCCGCATGCAGGGTGGTGTGGGGGCTGGAGGCTAGATACCTCCGGCTACCCGATTAGGTGATTAATTTGATAAACTACTATACCTATTCTCAAGAAATTCAAGCAGATCTTTAATTGGGGTGAACAACTCACCAATCTCATCGTAGTATTCATCAATGAAATCATCATCAAGATATTCGTGAGATGATTTATTTCTATGATCTAGAAGGTCTTGCCATACAATTTCACCACTTAACCAACCTGCAGCAAAACCTTCGACCATTGTTTCTCTAGGGCTATTTGGATGAATTCCTTCGTATTTCAACCCTCTTTTGAGGGTTTTCCAAACCAGCTCTACGACAGTTTCAAAACGCTGAATTGTTCCTTCAACTACCAACTCACGATCTCTCGGAATTTGCAATGCCTGTTCAAGTTTATCTACAGCTTTACGCAGATTACCCAAGCTATCCAGCAACTTCCTAGGATTGCTCATATATTACTTCTCCATCATCATAAATTCTTTTCTGCAGTCGTTCAGGGTTACTCAAGAAGTTTACAATTGAAATTCTAAAAACAACTCTTACGTCATGAATAGCCTTCGCTCGTAACATCACCCAGTCAGCTTTAGTAAAAGATGGCGCGACGACTGCCAAATCAATATCTGAATATTTGTCATAGTCACCGCATGCTCTTGAACCAAAAATAATTAGTTTTTCAACAGAGTCTCTTTGACTTAGTTCATCGAGAAACTTAATAGCCTCGATTGGTAGAGGGCTAATTTTACGCAAATTGACTTGCAAATGAACTCCTTCACCTAAAATTTTATTAGTGCGCATGCGCGTTTACCTCGTTGGACCAGTGAAAACGCGCACGGTTAACTATCTGTATGCAAAGAACTTATCAGCTTTCTGCCAAATACACCATCAGGAAAAACGCGCATGCGCGTTTTCCGAACCTATTAACTAAAATTCAGTTACTATATTCACCTGATTTTATAGAGTTTTATATATTTCGGATAGAATTAGTGCGCACTGATTTTGTCTGAAAATCATACCAAAACACCTAAATTTAAATACGACTGTATACCCATACATTGTTAGTCGCTTTACGTTAGGTCCAAACATTAGGTAAATGGATGAGATTTTGTATGGCAACAAGAGTAGGAGTTTTCTATTGAGCCAACAAACCGAAACAAGGAATGGGGCAAAAATGTGCTAACTCTTAATCCGCACATTCACCAAAAGAGCCAAAAAATATCAAACTATTATATAAATGATCAAACATTATTAAGAATTATCAAACTATTATATAAACGCACACCTGTGAGCGGGATAAAAAGGCCACCCGGATTTATGCTTTAAAACAACCCATCTGCCAAACGTGGAAAAGGTATGCAAATGCAGCATAATCAAGCTTGTTCAAAAGCACAGCTCGAGCAGGAGCTAAATGCCTTCTTTGACAATGACACCGCCAAGATAAATGAGTGGCTTGATACGCCTATTCCTAGGCTAGGCGGACAGTATCCTCGTAGTATGCTTGCAACAGACGATAAACGTGCCGAGCTTTTTCAGGTGCTGCAAGAAATGAAGTTTGGGGATATGGCTTAAAGTCAGCTAAGAGCGAGTTGCGGACGCTCACAACATGCGCTCACGAAAAAACGAATCTCGGCTTTGTCTTGAAACCTGACATTCAGTCAGCCTGTGCTCGGATAAGTATGCCTGCAGCTCCTGTTCCGAGCGATAAATCAGGTTTAGGGTGCGCATGGCTAGATCCCTTGCTGTATCGCCCAGAACTGATTGGTTAGCTGATCCAATCTTCTGGTGATATTGACCGTCTTTTCGGCAACCTTTCCGCTTAATTTAACGGCATCGAGGTTTTCCTGCGCATTACTTTTTATAATAAGCACGCTTTCACTGACCGAGTTTACCACCGACGTTTGTTCATTTACTGCCCGCGCAATTTGCTCGCTCATGCGGGAAATCGTGCTAATCGCATTCAGGATATTTTCCAGAGCCTGCGCCGTGGCATGGCTTTTTGCCACACTCTGTTCCGCTGCCGCTTCACCGGATCGCATGGCACTGACGGCTTGTCGGACACCACTTTGTAATTGCTCAATGACGCCGCGGATCTCTTTAGTGGATTCTTGGGTGCGATTGGCCAAAGAGCGCACTTCATCGGCAACAACCGCGAAGCCCCGGCCAAGCTCACCTGCTCGTGCAGCTTCAATGGCTGCGTTTAACGCCAACAAATTAGTCTGGTCGGCAATGGCGAGAATAACGTCGAGGATTTTTTCAATTTCATTGCTGCTTATGGCAACGTTATTGATGACCTGCGACGCCGAGTGAATGAGACGTTTCAATTCATTAATGGTGCTGGCATTTTCATCAACAACCTGTTTGCCGGAGTTGGCAATTGCCAGTCCGTCAGCAGAGGCGGTAGAAGTTTCGGCTGCGTTGATGGATACGCTTTGGATACTCACGGCCATCTGTTCCATTGCCGTTGCAACCTGCTCTGTTTGTTCAAACTGACGTAAGGTGCCATTTTCAGATTGTGTTACGGCAGCACTTAAACTTTGGGCATTTTCACTTAAGGTTGACGACATATCATTGATGCGGCCAATTAATGCCGCGTTCTCAGACTCAAGTTTTTTAACCGCCAGTAACAAAGTCCCGGCTTCATCATTTCGACCGGTGTAGACGTAGCGCGCGACCTTATCTTCAGAAATGGTTTTGAGTTTCGTTAATGCGAGCAGTAAAGGTTGGCTAAAGACGAAGACTGCGGCGCTGACAACAAAGGTACTAAAAATTGTGGCTAATAGTACGAGTAAGGCGGAGTAGTTTAAGAGATAAACCAGTACCGGCAATAGTAAGCCGGCAAAGAGTGTAATCAATATTTTGGCGGGCAGCGATAGTGAATCGCCCAGCTTGCGTAAAGATTTTCCAGCCTGGATGGCGGCGTAAACTTCTTCTGCCCGAGTAATAAATTCAGGCTTTGCTTTACGCCTTACCGATTGATATTCCTCGGTTCTGCCATTCTTTTTAATCGGCGTTGCATAAGCATCAACCCAGTAATGGTCACCGTTTTTACAGCGATTTTTGACAATACCCATCCAGGATTTTTCGGCGCGTAAATCAGCCCAAAACATTTTAAATACGGCGGGTGGCATATCAGGGTGGCGGACAATGTGGTGGTTCTGACCTTTTAGCTCTTCTTTGCTGAAGCCGCTGATATCAATAAAGTCTTTGTTAATATAAGTGATTTTGCCATCAAGATTAGTGGTCGATAGAATATTGGCTTGGGCAGAAAAACGCTGCTCCACGCCGGTGACCGGTAAATTCTGTTTCATATTGGGTCCACCTACGTATGATCTTTAGGATTTGAAAAGGTGCTTCATTCGTGATCTAATTGATTTTGCGAATAAAAAAGATCACCTTTGCAGGCAAAACGAATGAAGCACGAACAAGATAGCCCATTCTTAAACGCTTTTGAACGACTTTTTTCTCCAGATGAGCTTGATACGCTTGGGCAAAAACCGGATTTATGAAACGTCGTCGCCAGGTCACGCCGCATAAGTTCTGCATGGCGTTGGTCAGCGCCCTTGGCTCTGGGACTACGAATTCTATTACCGATATCCACCGTCAATTTAATCATATGCACTTCACCAACATACAGCTAAAACCTTTTCATAAACAGTTGGTTAAAATGGCTGCGCCTGAGTTTATGCGTGAAGTGTTTGAAAAAGCACTGGCTGTGCATCTTCCAGATATGCTTACTCTGCGAGAGAAGTATAAAGACGTTTTTGAACGTATTATTTTGCAAGATGGCACCAGTTTCGCGGTGCATGGCGACTTAATGCACTATTTTCCAGGCCGTTTTAACGTACACAACCCTGCTGCGGTTGAGTTGCATGTCACCTATGATGTGTTCAAAGGACAACCACAGCGCGTAAGCCTGACCGAAGATATTGCGCCAGAGCGGGAGTATTTGCCATCAGCCTCATCCTTAGCTGGTTGCTTATTTATGGCAGATGCGGGTTATTTTTCAAAGGCTTATGTCCAGGAATTGCAAGACGCCAGCGCTTTTTTCATCATCCGCATGAGCAACAGCGTGAATCCAATGGCCGGTTGCAACAAAAGCCAGCAGGCAAAACCGCTGAAATCATGGCTAAAAGAATTACCCGGTACAGGTGCGTTGGATTTAGACGTGCATTGGCCGGATGGTCCAATTTATCGTTGTGTGGCATTTGCCGCATTAGATCACAAAAAAAGACATGTTTTGGTGTGCACCAACCTTGATCGGCAACCGTTTCCCGCAGAAGTTGTCGGCGACCTCTACCGTGTCCGCTGGCAGATTGAACTGCTATTCAAAGAATGGAAGTCGATGAATAATTTGAATAAATTCGACACATATCATCCAACAATAGTCGAAACGCTGATCTGGGGAAGCTTGCTTGTGGCAACCTTAAAACGGTGGCTTATCAACGCGGCACAACAAAAGTATAACCGGGTGATTTCACTGTTTACCGGTGCAAAATCAGCCCATATCTGGTGGTTTACCCTTTTGTTTAGATATTGCCAGAAGCCATGGCGCAGATTTAGTGACGGCCATAAATGAAGCATTGGCATTTTTAGCACAACGTTGCCAGCGTCAGAATTTGAAGAGGGATCAAAAAAACGGGGTGTTTAAAATGCTAACTAATCTAAATATATCAGCAGCTTAAGCTCTTAAGGACATACGTATGAGCAAAATCATTTTCATGCTCAAACGCGATACGAAGATCCGTTAAGTAGTAAGCCTCTGGATACTCAGGAACCAAATTGCGAATTTCGGGGTCGTCCGGCCACTCATTTCGGTGTGAACCGGCCAGTCATTTCGGTATCGTCCGGCCACCTGTTTCGGTGTGAACCGGCCAGTAGTTTCGGTATCGTCCGGCCACCTCTTTCGGTGTGATCCGGTCAGTCGTTTCGGTATCATCCGGCCATCTTTTTCTTTCTTCGTTTCAGGTGCTGCGGCATAACTGGGGTTTCCCTGTCAGCCGGAGCTTGTATGACACGCAAAAAGAAATTGATGAGAACCGATATGAGAACTTATCTGGAAGTGTTCCGGCTGTGTTTTGACGATCAGCTGTCCCACCGCCAAATTGCCCTTGCCCTGGGCATTGGCCGCTCGACTGTGACTGATTTAATTGCCCGCTTTAATAACCTCAACCTTGCATGGCCTCTCGCCCCAGAGGTGTCCTTAAATACCCTTGATCAGGCTCTGTTGCCAGGACGTGATTACCAGACCAAACGGGTCTTGCCCGACTGGTTACGTATCGATTTGGAGTTAAAAGATCCGAAGCTAACCAAGCAGTTATTGTGGCAGGAGTACCAAGCTGAACATGGCCGCGCAGCGCTGGGATATACCCAATTCTGCGAACATTATCGCCGCTGGAAAGGCTCGCAGCGCCGTTCGATGCGCCAACAGCATTATGCAGGCGAGAAACTCTTTATCGATTTCTGTGGCCCCACGGTGCCCATTGTCGACCCGCGCACTGGCGAAATCCGCAAAGCCGCCATCTTCGTGGCCACCTTAGGTGCATCCAATTACACCTATATCGAAGCCTGTGCCGGGCAGGATCAGCAGTCCTGGCTGATGGCCAACAGCCGTTGCCTGAGCTTTTTAGGCGGTGTGCCGACCTTATTGGTGCCGGATAATCTCAAGGCTGCTGTGGCCAAAGCTGACAAGTTTGAGCCGTCCATCAACAGTGATTACCAGGCACTGGCGCGACATTACCGATGCACCGTCATGCCTGCGCGTCCTTATAAACCAAAGGATAAAACCAAAGGATAAAAGCAAAGTAGAAGGTGCTGTGCTGATTGTTGAGCGCTGGGTATTAGCGCGGCTTCGCCACCAGATCTTTTACTCGCTGGAGGCACTGAATCAGGCGATCCGATTGCTGAATCACCAGCTAAACGAGCGGCCAATGAAAGCTTATAACGGATTAAGCCGTAAAGACTTGTTCCAACAAATTGACCAGCCTGCGCTCAAAGCGCTGCCTGCATTCCCGTATGAATACACCGAATACAAAGTGGCCAAAGTGGGACCGGATTACCACCTGCAGTTCGATAAACATTACTACTCGGTACCGCATGCCTTGTGCGGTGAGCGGCTGGAAATACAGGCCACTGCCACCATGATCTGGGTGCATCACAAAGGCCAGTGTGTGGCGCAGCATGTGCGAAGTAGCAAAGCCTTCGGTCAAACCTCGGAGTTATCACACTTGCCACCAGCCCACGCCGCGCATCAGGAATGGGGGCCAGAGCGATTAAGGCAATGGGCAGAGAAAATAGGGCCGGATACGCTAGGCGTGGTGCTGGCGATAGAGAAGCGTAAAGCTCATCCGGTCTTGGCACAGCGCACCTGTCTGGCACTGCTTGGCCTGCAAAAAAGTTATGGCAGCAAACGGCTGGAACGCGCCTGCGGCATGGCACTGCAACAACAGGCGACGTTCACCGGCTTTATTAAAAACTTGCTGAAAAACGGCTTCGATCAAACTCAACCTGACACCGAAAGTAGCGCCCCAGCACTTATACACACCAACTTACGTGGTCCTCACCACTACCAATAAGGACAGAATAATGGATCTGATCATGACACAATTACGCCAGCTGAAAATGGCGGCGATGGCCAAAGCTCTGGAGCTGCAACGGCAAAATCCGCATAACTACAACGGCTTGAGCTTCGAAGAACGATTGGGCTTATTGGTGGAGCAAGAGCAGTTCTCACGCGACAACACCCGCCTGATGAGGCTGCGCAAAGATGCTGGGCTGCGACTTCGGGCCAGTCCGGAGGAGCTGAAATACCCGGCACGACGCGGCATACGACCAGAGCAACTGACCCCCCTGCTGCAAGGGCATCACCTGAACTACGGCCAAAACGTACTCATCACGGGAGCAACAGGCTGCGGCAAAACCTATTTGGCCTGTGCGTTGGGAGAACAAGCGTGCAGACAGAATAAAAAGGTGAGGTACTACCGACTGGGTCGCCTGATGGAAGCGTTGAAACTGGGGCATGCCGATGGCAGTTATTTAAAGCAATTAAGCCAGTTGCAAAAGCTGGACCTATTGATCCTGGACGACTGGGGGTTAGAAGGATTTAAGGGTAAACAAATCAGCGATCTGCTGGATGTGATTGAAGACAGATACGAGCAACGCAGCACAGTGATCGTTAGCCAATTACCGGTCAGTGAATGGTATGGACTCATGGAAAATCCGACGGTAGCAGATGCGCTGTTAGACCGATTGATCCACAACGCCCATCGACTGGAATTAACAGGAGAATCGCAACGGAAAAAAAGTCTGGCTGAACCAGCGGAAGTAAGTTAAAAAGTGAGGGGTTACGAAGAAAAGATCAGATGGCCGGACGATACCGAAACAGCTGGCCGGACAAACCGAAATACGCACATGATGGTCTTTTTGCAAAATAAAGTTTTTAACTGATAGCTTTGTAAGGAAATAAAATGCCAATTGCACGTAATCTGTCAGACATATTTATTCAAACTCTTGAGCAGGCTATAGACAGTGTCGTCGTCATTGACTCTCAAAACTGTATAGTCCTGTTCAACGCAGCTGCTGAAAAGTTGTGGGGGTATTCCAGGGATGAAGTGATTGGGGAAAACGTAAAAATTTTGGTACCTCTGCATATCCGACCAGAACATGACAGTTACATCAATGCAAATAGAACAACCGGAATTAACAAAATTGTAGGGACTAGTCGAGATGTACCAATTCACCGTAAAGATGGCGGTTGTCGCTGGGGTGCAATGTCTATCTCGAAGGTAGAGAGCGAGGGGCAAATTCTCTATACAGCCTTTATTAAAGAAGTAACTCAGCAGTATTACGAAAAAGAAAAGTTACGGCTTTTATCTCTGGTGACAGACCAAACGGACAGTGCAATTATTATCACTGACGGACAATGGAAGATTATTTATGTAAACGCTGGATTTGAAAAAGTGTTCGGCTACACGGCAAAAGAGGTTGAAGGACTTCATCCTACGGCTTTACTTACTCCGAATTTATCTCAGACCTCAATAGCCAAAGTGCATGAAAAATTGCTTAATGGGCTGCCCGTTAAGTCGGAAGAGTTGACACATGTAAAGAGTGGCGAGCGGATCTGGAGCAGCATCACTGTCAATCCCATTCTTGATGATCATAATAGCTTGACGTATACGGTGAGTATTCTTTCTGATATCACAGGCGCGAAAATGCATGAAGTTATGCAACATTGCATTCTCGATGCGATGGCCAGAGAAGAGCCTCTTGAGAACTTGATGGAAATTGCGTGTCGAGAAATTGAGCGTATAGCTCCTGAAATTATAGCAGCGGTGCTTCAGGTTGATGATGAAAATAAGTTACACCCTCTAGCAGCACCTAGCCTGGAACAGGCTTATAAAAACGTGCTCGAAGGAATGCCAATAGGCGAGTGTGTAGGAACCTCCGGCACGGCGGCGTTTCGCGGAGAAACGGTTGTAGTAAGTGATATTGAAACCGATCCGTTATGGATGGACCTTCGAGCGGACATTCTTCCTCTAGGCATCAAAAGTTGCTGGGCTACCCCCATTAAAAACAGCAAAGGGTTATGTGTTGGAACCCTGGCATTTTATTACAAAGAGAAGCGCCAACCATCAGCATTTCATCAGCGATTAGTTGAAGCCATCGTTCCATTGTGCACTTTGGCGATGGAGCGAGAAGAAAGCCGTCAGAATATACGTCAGTTAGCGTTCTATGACAGTTTAACGGAGCTTCCAAATCGCAGCTTGTTACACGCAAAGGCTGAGCATGCGCTTATTGAAGCCAAACGAAGCAAGACGACTTTAGCTGTTCTCTTTATAGATATTGATCGGTTTAAGCAGGTGAATGATTCACTTGGTCATCCCGCCGGTGATGCATTACTCCAACAATTTGCAGAGCGTTTGAGCTTTCAGCGTAGACAAACCGACATTGTTGGTCGTTTGTCCGGTGATGAGTTTGTCGTCGTCTTACCAGGATGTGAAGTGAGTAATGTCACCGAAATTATTGAGGAAATAAAGCTCAATATTTCGCAGCCTTGCAAGATCGGAGGCTCTACCTTGTCACCTTCTGCCAGCATAGGGATTAGTTTATACCCACAAGATGGCCATGACATAGGCTCACTTATCCATCGTGCAGATATGGCCATGTATCAGGCGAAGAGCACTGGTCGAGGCCGATTTAGCTTTTTTAGTCATGAACTGAATCAGTTGGCTCAAGAGCGCCAGGAGCTCGAAAATGCTTTGCGAGAAGCGATAGAAAATAACGAACTAAAACTACACTTTCAACCTCAAATAAGCATGTCTGAAGGTAGATTATATGGCGTTGAAGCGTTGGCTCGCTGGGAACATCCTAAGTTTGGAACAGTATCTCCAGCTCGCTTCATCCCACTTGCAGAAGAATGCGGGTTAATTGGAGTTCTGGGCCACTGGGCTATTAAAGAAGCCTGTCAGCAAATGGCGATCTGGAGAAGAAAAGGGATCAACATTCCTGCAATCTCCGTGAATTTGTCGCCTAGTAATTTCCATAACTTAGACTTGTGCGGAATGATAACGCAAACACTAACTCAACATAACCTGCAAGCGAGCGATTTAACATTAGAGCTGACAGAAAGTGTTTTACTCGACACAAATCCCAGCACAATGAAAGTGCTCAATGAGGTTCACGCTCAAGGGATACGCTTGGCAATGGATGATTTCGGTACCGGTTATTCGAGTTTAAGCTACTTACGCAGATTACCAATCCATGAATTAAAGTTAGACCGAAGTTTTGTACTGGATTTAGAAAATGATGCAACCAGCCGTGCTCTGAGCGATGCAGTCTTGCGGATTGGTGAAAGTTTGCAATTAAAGGTGGTCGCAGAAGGTGTTGAAGAGGAAGGTCAGTATCAGATTTTGAAGGGGCAAGGTTACCATGTTGCTCAAGGATACTTACTATCAAAACCGCTAAGCTCCATTGACTTGGAGCAATGGATCCAAAATGCAAAAACAGTCTAAATGTTCATACTATTTGCTATTGAAGTGCATTGTGTCGACGGGAGTTCGAAATGTTTTTAAATAAAAAGTTAAAGGAACAAGTTCTGCAGCTACAAGAAGAATTGTCTTCTCTGCAGCAAGTTCAAAGGAGCTTAGATAGTGAAATGTTGTCCGTAATTATGGACCCAAAAGGAAGCATAACAGCGGTTAACTCAAACTTTGAACAAGAAATGATATACAGCGGTAGTCAGTTGATGGGTAGATCGTGGCTTGAGCTTGTACCTCCTTATGCGCAAAAAACTGATCATTTCCGGCGAATGAAAGAAGCGCTCCAACAAGGTAAGCATTGGGCTGGTGCCGCTCAAGTGTACCGTGGTAATGGTGAAGAAGCCTGGTTAAGAGTGATTTTGCAACCAGTACAAGATACGAAAGGTAAAGTTCTGCATGTCTCCATCTATGCCAGTGACCTGACTAGGACAATTGAAGCATCCAAGGAGCATGAGAACCTTATTGAAGCATTACAGCGTTCTACAGCCGTGATTGAGTTTGACCTCAACGGTCATGTTATTACCGCCAATAATCGTTTTCTCAACGCTATGGGCTATGGTCTGGCACAGATCGTGGGTAAACATCACCGTCTATTTTGTACAGAGCAGGAGTATAACTCTGATCGTTATCGGTCATTCTGGGCGAAATTAAACCGAGGAGAATTTGTCGCCGAGCGCTTTCAGCGTCTGGACAGCCGTGGTGATATCGTATGGCTTGAAGCGTCTTACAATCCCATATCCGATTCACATGGAAGGCTCTATAAGATTGTGAAATTTGCGACCGTCATTACCGAACAAGTTGATCGCGAGTTAGCAGTAGCACAAGCGGCAGATGTTGCTTATGAAATTTCGCAACATACCGATGCAGCATCAGTTCGTGGCAGCGAAGTGTTAAAGGAAACGGTTACTGTGATGCAGGAGCTTTCTGAGCAAATGGAAGACGCGTCCGCCGGTATTGCCGCGTTAGATAAACAATCGCAAATTATAGGTACCATAATCAAAAGTATCAGTGGTATTGCCGACCAAACCAATTTGCTGGCATTAAATGCAGCGATTGAAGCAGCAAGAGCGGGTGAGCAGGGACGCGGTTTTGCGGTGGTGGCAGATGAAGTGCGCCATCTGGCATCTCGCACGACTAAAGCGACAGTAGAGATTATTGATGTCGTACTCCAAAACCAAAAACTAGCTGAACAAGCGGTAAAGATTATCGAACAAGGAAAGGTGCAGGCTCATCATGCGCTAGAACTCTCCGCTCAATCGGGTTCGGTGATGGTTGAGATCCAGGATGGGGCTAAGAAGGTTGTTAGTGCTGTAGGGCAATTTACCAATCACTTAGATCCATAACCGCTCCATTCCTCGTGCTATCCTTTCTTTGGAGGTAGGATTACGGACAACATTTAGCCTTAAAATCTTTGAAAAAGTAACAGATAAAACAGCGTTAGTTTATAATTCAATGAATGCGTTCAGGCCGTCAGTGTTAGCCTTTTTCTTCTGGCAGGAAGGGAGAAAGTGATCACTGATGGCCACCCAATCTTTCGAGCTGCGCCGGATATAGGTTCAATAAATGTCAAAGCACATCAGAACCTGACTAAACATAAAGCAGAATTCATATTTACCTAACTAGCCACCACAGTATTCCAAATAAGAGCATTATCTGTACCAGTCTTTATAGGTAGTTTATGCTTTACAAAACTGAACTAAAATTAAGTGTGTTTTTGACTGTCATGATAGTCATTATCAGCGAGGCAGTTTACCTAAATAAAACCCATGATTTTTGCTCGAATGAAATCTATGGAGAATATTTAGCTCCAGATAAGGTGCACAAAGCTGTTTGAATGGATAATTGTCTTTGTATAGGCTTTAGAGTTTCTCCAGGTATTTTCAAGCTCTTTCTTACGTGCATTTACTTTATCACACCAAGCAAAATAAAATTTCTTAGCTAAGTCCATCAGAACCTCTTTACTGCTAACAATTTCATCAAAAGGAAAAACCACGCTTTTAAGCAGGGACAACCCTTTTGAGTTTTTAAAATACTGCAACGCTAACGTAAAAATTCATCAATCTCAAACCTTTGGTAGCGAGTACCTAGCTATGGGACGAGCAAAGCGTGAATAAACACACCAAGTAATTTGAAAATACATATATAACATTTGACAAGATTGCATACTACTGACTGACAAATACAAACTGGTTAGTAGTTCAAAATAGACATGGATAGCACTTCCCATATAAACCATTTGGAATTTCGTGAATGTATCGAAATTTTCGAGAGCTCCGTTTCAGTTTTTGTCAGGAATGTCAGCTTTCAGTGAAAAGCGCAGATTTAATCGAAGCTTAGTGAATATCCGCTTCTGGCACAAACCCGCTATTAACGCAGCTGTTTTAAAACAACGTTCACAAGATATAGTCGGCAAGCTAGTACTGCCGGCAGTTGAGTTCAGTGTTGACGGGTGTGAACGCCCACTAATTTCCACCAAATTAAGGTTTGAATCGACCAAACTTCTTTAGTGTCGAGTGAGTTAGTAGCTATTCACCAGTTCAATTTGATACAATTTTTGTAAAGAATAACGGGCTTGAATTTGAAAATATTCAGACGAAAAAGCTCTACATTTACAAATCTTGCAATTTTCGTAAAGAATTATTGAGACTGAATTGCTTGAGAAGCCCATATATAAGGCACTCGTAGCTCATTCACTCACGAAAGTGGTTTTAGGTTTAGTGAATATAATGTGATGGCTCAAATGAGGTTTGCGACATCATTGTGGGGCAGAAAAACAGTGGTTGTGGGGGTAAGGCACGGTTTGGCTGCGTGACCTGCACCCTTGTTGGTAAAACCGATAATTCAGCTACAGGACTTTCAAAATTACCCCGCTGGAATGCGTTAGGCAGTGAAAATGCACTTCGAGTGAGGGATTACCTTTGGCGTTTAAGCAATGATATGGACGCCAGAGCCCTTCATGCTCGAGCTTACGATCCGGTCATCGGATYGCTAAGGAGTTCGCAGAGCTTGTTGCTAACGGTCGAGAAATCGAGCATGAAGGGTATCGCGACATCGCCAACGACCCTAATATCCCACCTAAGACCAAGCGATTATTTTTGGAAATGTACCGCGAGTGGGCTCAAGACCCMAAGAGCTTGAATTACCTATTTGACGAAGCACAAAGCCTGCTATTATCTTTTCGCTGGAGCATTGACGGTATCGGGGCCGCGCCATTCCGTCCTTACGCAATTTTCAAGCAATTAGAATCTGGCCAAGGCTGGATYCCTTACCCCAAACTCAACTCTGAAATGGACGATACCAGAACTCAGGTAAATCAAACCTTACCCGAGGCGGTAATGATGCCAATCCTCAAATCTGAGGTTGCAGAGGATTTTGCAAAACATCCGGTTAACCTGTTGGATTTGTGGACGCGGCCGCATGATATGTCAGACGTTTACGACGAAGACCGTAACTGCACCATCTCGCGCTTTGCTCAGCATAATGGCGATATCGTGGTGGAGTATGCGATTAATTTTGAGTTCGTGCCGGAAGGTCAGAAAACCACTTTGTCCAAYGTCAAAGAATGCTGGTTATTGACTAAGGCAGGCCTTAATCAATACCGATTTGCCTATSGCGCCGAAGGGATAAGCGTTAAGGTRAATGGCCGGACGGTCAACGAGGTAGCCAAAGCATTGCTGCTACCGTCAATTCAGCAGCAGATAGATAGCAGRGTTYGTGGTGTGCWGAATACRTTGTGTGAGCAATACGGCCCAGAAGACCATCACACCGGCTGCGAAAATCTCTGTAAGGCGTTTACGGACTCATTATCTAGTGCGCTTGGTGGAAAACAACGACAATCGCTGAATATTCCGTATCTGCAAAGCATTAGTCTACTGACAGGCTACAGGCCGGAAGCTCGTAAGACCGAAAGCGCAAACCAGTTCTCCCGCCGTGTCGTTAAAATCAGCAAACAGGGTATTGAGAAGGGCAATTCTAGGATGGTGTTTTACAAACCAAAATTGGACTGCAGATTACATGAGGCACACCAACAGACTTCTTCTTTGTTAGTATGTGGCTGAAACCTTGTTAGCTGAAGGCGTGATCACCATTAAAACGAGCTATTGGGGCCAGCTGCAAGCCATTTTAAAGCGCACACAGATATTTCAGCAGCTCGGAATGTTCAGCTTTCAGTCTATGCCTTACATCGATGTTGCGAACCATCCCCGCGCCATCGATATGACCCAGCATCGCAGGGATAAGACAGAAATCCTTAATATCATTAGAGCGGAGCGAAATGCCCAGCGCCACGGGGTTAAAACCGCCCTAACCAACGATGACACAGTAGAGCGCCTAGGACTTAATATCGAGCGCGTTATTCAGGAAGCAGGTTGGGCAGTAAGGGAAATGATAGATGGTCTTAATAGCCATTTACTCCATATAAGATTTGATACCTCAGACGTAGGGGTAACCCAGAAAGCTGGAGTGTCTAAATTGTGGCTGGCACTGATGTTCGGCGGCGTGACCCAGATTGATGATTTACTGAAACAGCTGCTATCGCCTGCTCAGCTAGTTCAACTCAAAGAGCATCCGAGCGACTACCTCAATGTCAGCAGACTCATGGCCAAGTCGTTGAATTTGATTGTCGCTGAAATTAACCGAGCAACCCATGATTGGAGCGACGCTATATCAACGCTCAAACAGCAATTATGTAAAGGCTTAACGCGGGAAGAGTACAAGGTCGCCGTCGGCTCCCTGGTGCCAGCCGACGTGTACGACCAATCCATTTTGGAGTGGTGGAAGCCAAACCCTGACAACTTCAAATTGTTGCTGGGAAAAGCGTTAGAAACAATGGAAGAGAACTTGAGCTTTATTGAGTCACTTAACCAATCGTTACAACGAGTACTGCGCCTAGCAATGCCGCAGGCAGCTAACAAGATGACTCTGGGGGCACGCTTGGCGGCATTGAAGCAGAAGGCAGCGTAAGGCAAAATTTGCGTGATTTGGACTTGGTGAGATCCTGTATTTAATTAAACAGGAGCCTTGCCATGCCCAGATTCGATTTTAAAGACCCTCTCAATCCACGTTTGGCGGAAAAGCCGCAAGTATGGCAAACGCCCTTTATCCGGCTAGCGAACCGCATCCCTCCAAGTTACCGCATCCACTTTGTAGGCGTGACTGTAGATCACCGCTTAGGCTACACCGGAAGGCGCCAATTTCACTCGCTGGCTCAGGCTCTCACTTGGGCCGAATCAATGTATGGCGATTCGTGGTCGAATAAACGCTTTACTCAGGCGTTGGATTTAGACGCGCTATTGGACTGCACCAGTCGCCCAATACCCGATAAAATTAAAAATATCCTCAAAGCCCTATTCAATTAATTCAGGGACTTGCTATGCTGGATTAACAACAGCTTAGGGGGTGAAATGGTAGAAAAGACGTTAGGCACTCTGTCTATTTTGATGATTGTTCTAGCAGTTTATGCAATGGCGGATCTAAATTGGTCGGCAATGGCGTACCCATTAGCGATATTGGGTATGATTTACACTTTCAAAAACTCCATTAAAGGTAAAGAAAATCACCCCAAGGTTAAAAACGGTTTAGCCTTAATACTGCTAGGGATGGTTTTGCCGATAGCTTTCCTTTTGATAACGCATGAATTGGCGCCTTTCGGTCTCATAATAACGATGATAATGATAATTGTCGGGGCGATTAATATTATTAAGGCTATTACTGAGACTTCTGATTAAAGCTAACCAACTAACCGTTTAAATACAGCAATCAATAACAGGGATATTAGATAAACTCTTTGTTTAAGGGGCTGCTTGCCCCTTAACGTCAATTATTCATATCAGGCATTAAAATAGTGAACAAAATCACCTGCCAATTCCTCTGTCGGTGTGTCAATTGCAATTCAGATACTCGTACTAATATCCAGTTTAATATGCACTTGTTTGTAAGCGCCTAACGAAATTATGAATGTCTCGTATGGGACATATACACGTTGCTTAGCTTCCATTTGCTTTGTTGCAAACCAATCTATGAACAACGAATGACGCAAGTAACCAATTTACTTTGATACATATTTTTTCCCTAACAATCACTTGAAGGCGTATAGGCTAGCGTACCGCTTAACGTTATCTTATCCTGCCAATAACTTTCTTTGCAGTCACGGATCATTGCGTTAGTTCCATTCATTCCAGCAATGTAACGCAACTTAAGGGCAGTATTAAAATCAACAAGAACTCCCGATAGATGTTTGCATGATTTATCGAAAAATTGCTTTTCATATATTTCCAATTCTGGCGGTAGTAACTCAATCGGCAACCCTAATGAGGTTTTTCCATTATTGCCTCTATCGGGGTTAATTGTTGTATCTTCAAACTTAACAGCATATTTCACCATCTCACTCGGCTCAAAATAAATATCCAATTTATTCAGATCAAACGGTGGATGCTGGTTTTGGTAATCCTCATATTTCGACAACTCCCCCCACTCAGAAATACTATCCAATTTATTCAGAACAAGCTTTGGCTTACGTGTTTTGTTAACCACAAAGCGGATAAAGAATCCCAGACCCACTGCTAACGAAAGCTGAATGAGTGTTTCAAAACTTAATGTAGGTAGCTCACCTAGCCCTATGATCAGCATCGTGATAAGAGCACCTAGCAACATCAAAAGTGTATCTTCTATAAATTTTTTCATAATTTTTCTCGTACTCAGCTTCGTATGATAATTTTCAACCAATTTTGCAGTTGGTTAAATTGCACTATTGACGCTTCAAACAAATGCAAACCCTAAACGTTTACAATTCTCTATGAATGTTGTCCAGAAAAGTCAAGATCCTCCTTATTTGGGACTAGAAATTTAAATCGGTCATCAAAATCATCCCCATCTCCATTAATATACATTGCTGTCATACTTTGCCAAGGTGATACGAATTTCGACTCAAACCCAATCTATCTCTAAATAATGTGGTAAGCATAAATTATCAATATCAACACCTAATTCACGGAAAAGATTTTGGAACGGTTCTACTCCGATACTATTTGTGCTGAAATTCGAAAAATCTTTGAACGCATAATTTTCAAATCGCTCTAACAACTCTATATCTCGAATACGTTTTTCGCGTGAGTGTAATACCCACTCAACCATTAAATCGAAATGTTCTTCATTATATAGAGCAGCAATATCAGACCATCTTATCGCTGATATTCTCCCAGACTCAATAAGATCACTAAGTAGGCAGCAAATCATGTAAATTCTATTTTTTGCTTTGTTATTATAGGCTTGGTCGCTTGCTAGATAAATGAAAAGATATGATAAACCGTCACATAAGTCATATTTATTTCGAAAGCGTAAATACTCAACATGTTCTACGCCTTTCAATAGTGAAATAAGCGTAGGGCGCCATTCTAAATCATTTGTATACCAAGGCTTCGACATTTGTTCTATGGCGTATAACATGCTAGAAGTTAAATTTGGAATATGCTGTGATATAACTTTGAATGCTCTTTGATTGTTATAATTCCAATCATTTTCAACCAGCATTCTAGCTCTAAAATCGTTCTGACCAAGCAAATAATTTAGGGTGTTATTATTATCAAACCCAAGAATTTGTGCGTAAATATCAGCAGCAACTCTGCCGCTAACAATTTTTTCTCCGACAGTATAATTAATTGCTTGAGAAAGAAATTTTCTGCGTACTTTTAATATATTTTGATGCATGAATACATACTCCATAATAATTGGATTTAACTGACGCGCCACTCACGTCAGTCAATGCATGTATGCATGATTAGACGTTATTTAACACTACAGCTTTTGTCCGCGTGGCATGGAAATGGTTGCTGAATCCCAGTGCTAAGATGCCAAAATAAATAGTTACGGTCAATAGTTCTTGACGATGTTCCTTATAATTAAGCATTTTTCTGTTCCGTCACTGATTTATTACTTTTTTATTAGATTCGTCTTTTCAATACAGCTAAAAGACAATAAGCGCTCTCTGTTTCATGATGTGGGATCTGAAGCTCAGCAATCGATTCCAGTACACCCGCGGAGTCAATGCTTGCCCCTGCCCGTCTGTTTTTACTCGCGTCCGATAATTACAGTTATCGGACACGAGTACCCACCAGCCGAAAACCATATTAGTGTGATGTCATTATACTAAACAATACTGAAGGGTTTGCGTGGCGTTGGTGCCATGATGCATTAGTGTGGTGTCACTATATTAAACTGGGTGGGATGGATGATTTTGCGCTCGCTTTGCCGAGTATAACCCCATTTGACTCGGACCTTGTATGTTTGTCAGGCGTTAACCGTGATTTTTCATGATTGATTAGTGCGTGGGACACACTAAACCATAAATATTTAGTATGGTGACACTATATTAATGTCAAAATTTGCGTGATTTTTAAAGCGTGAGATAGTTTGAACATCGAAACTTAAGAGGGTGTTCCAAATGTCTCATTCCGTCATGTTAGCCGAACAAGGTGAGTTAAACTTTTCAACCGCACAACGTGTAAGGCACTTGAAGGCGGAAGAGCAGGATTTTGAGTGGTATCCTTCGTCTGAGCATATCATTGATGTAGTTCGACGCGACTTGGTTGAGTCTAAGTTCTTAGAGTCTTACAACAGAGAGTCATCCTTGCTTGATATTGGCGCCGGAGATGGCCGAGTTTTAAGCGCCCTTAACATGCCACTTGAAGATCGTCGCGGCGAAATGAGCCCACCATTTTACAACCTGTACGCCATTGAAAAGAGCCTAGTCCATTGCAGCCAGCTCGATAAAAAAGTGCTGGTTATTGGCACTGACTTTAATCAACAAACCCTTGTTGATAAGCCAGTTGGCGTCATTTTCTGTAACCCTCCTTATTCTGCCTTTGAGCAATGGGCAACCCGCGTCATCACTGAGGCTAATGCCGAGGTGTGCTATCTGGTATTGCCACAGCGTTGGTCTGGCAGTCGAGATATTGAAAACGCGATTAAAGTACGTGAAGCCGAAGCTGAGGTCATTGGCACATTCGATTTCCAAAATGATTGTGATCGCGAAACCCGTCATTCAGTGCCGGTTGACATTATTCGGGTGAATTTAGGGTATAAAAACCATCGTCAATGCAAGGTAGACCCCTTCAAAGCGTTCTTTGACGCTAACTTTGACCTAGATTTGGCTGAAAGTGATTATTCTGCAAAATTCAGAGGGCCATCCGATTCTACTCAACAAAAGCTCAATGAATTGGTGCCAGGTGGTGACATGGTTAAGGCTATGCAATCGCTTTACGATCACCAGATGGCCAAGCTAATGGGTACTTATTCCGCACTCGCTGAAATTGACCCTGATTTACTGAGAGAACTGGAAGTATCTAAATCTTCGGTTCTGGAAAGTCTCAAGCTCAAAATCAAGAGCCTCAAGAGTCTGTTTTGGAAGGAATTATTCTCTAAATTTGATGCGCTGACTTCTCGCCTGACATCATCTAATCGCAAAGCGTTACTAGAGCTATTGGAGCGTCATGTAAGCGTCGATTTCACTGCCGAAAACGCCTATGCGATAGCTCAATGGGCAATAAAACATGCTGATGCTCTTCAAGATGATCAGTTCAAGGATTTCTACCTATCTATGTGCCAAGCGGCAAACGTGGTGAATTATGTTTCGAACCAACGCACCTTCAAATACGACGGCTGGCGATATCGTGAGCTGGTCAAGAATGGTCACATCTCCCATTTCAAATTGGACTACCGCTGTGTAATGGAAAATGTAGGCGGCATCGTTAATGGTTGTAGTGAATGAGTGAAACTGGTCATCAGTTTGTAGGCAATTTATGTGATTTGGAGTAGATGAGGTTATCCGAGATGTCAGAGTAACTAGAACTTCGTAGCACGCTTCTATCCCATTGTAAGTTTGCAAAGGTTTATATGGATATTCGTAGTAAAATTACACTTATCACTTGAGTTATTTTTGGATTTCTTATTTGTCAGACTATGGGTTTATTTTATGTCAATGTATGGGTATATGATTTAGCTAAGTCATTGTTCTTAGATACTCTGCTGTGTCATGGTTTGGTTTCAGCGACACAAAAATCGTCTCTGGCATCATCACCCGCCCATCAAGCCCGAATGAACCAGATTTTTTGACAGGGGCACTTGTTGAATGTGATCTCCAAATTCAGGACTTAGATGGCACACAAATAACTATAGTACCTGCGCCGCAAGGAGGATGGACTCATGACAGCCTTGAAGCGCTGGACTGTGATGCATTGGCAGGTGGTCAAGCATGGAATGCGTATCTACTTTACGGTGTATTACCTCAATGGGTAGGCAGCTCAGAAATCTAACTAAACTTGTTTGATTTAGTTAGTGTGTGTCTTTATACTAAAAACATAATTATTAGTGTAGAGACGCCATACTAAAATGAATGACACTACCTCCCCACTCAAATCTGACTCATTAGGCCCAGCTTGGACGTATCACGCCCTCCCCTCTGACGTCAGTTCGCGACCCAAGGGACGCACATTAAGACTGTTAGCGGCAAGTGAAGCTGCAAGCCCACAAGTACGTGATTTACTCTCGCGCATGATCGGTAACACTTACAACCAGATAGAGAAAACCGAGTGGTTTACTTCGCAGTTCTTAAATGGCACTCCGACCCTCACTGTGACATTCCGTCAGTTAATGCGAGAAACCGAACCCACCAAATCCAAGCCGTTACCACAGGAAACCGCGCTGCATTCATTGAATGTCTGTCTTAATTCCATTTTCTCGGATTCAGGTTGGAAGCTGGTACGTCGGCGCATCTCTCAAATCGAGCGGCTTCAAAAAACGACTCGACCTGTGATCAGCAAGACCCAATACGACAAGCTAGTTCTTTTCAAGGATACGATTGGCGCCAAATCCGTGGATGCTGCGATTGATGAATTACTGAGTTTTTACAAGGACGAACACCCCGCTTTTTCAGCAGACAGGGAGGCATTAGGTGAGCTTGTTAACCACGAATAATCACAGCGTTGCACTGTCCTACGGCGAACCTCCGTCAACGCTTAACGATTCGTTAAAAGACAGCTATCAGCGCTCTACTGACGAGCTACAGGCGCTATTGTCAAAGCCTCTGGCTCACTTAACCGATGCAGACAAGCTCCGCATTCGGGAGATTACTCAGGCAAAACTCAAGCACTTTCTTGAGAATGGCCACCGTACCCGCAGGGCTAATACATGGCGAGCACTAATGAGCCGGTGGGCTAAGTTTGAAAGTTGGTGTCTTACAAATAACCTTACCCCGTTGCCTGCGAGCCCCGAGGTAGTGGCCACATTTATTGAGTACCACCAGGCGTCGTCATACACTACCTTATCTCAATATGCTTGGGCGATTAACAGTTTCCATGTGGAGTGTGGTTTGCTGTCCCCTGTGAGCAGTAAGACCGTGCAAGACAAGCAGAATGAAATCAGAATAGTAAAGCTCGAGTCAGGCGGCTTAGCGCAAGAGCAGGCAACGCCTTTTAGACTTCATCACCTGCAGATGCTCATAGAATCGTATGGCGAAAGTGAGAGGTTATTAGACAAGCGCAATTTGGCGTTGCTGAACATCGCCTATGAATCGTTGCTTCGTGAATCCGAGCTGCTTCGGATCAAAGTGGGCCATCTCAAGTCCACCTTTGAAGGCGATTATGTGTTGTCAGTGCCTTACACCAAAACCAATGACTCGGGTGAAGAAGAGGTTGTGAACATTACGCCGCTAGGCTTCAAATTGATTCAGCGGTATATCCAAGGTGCTGGGCTGACTAAGGAAGACTACTTGTTTCAGCCGATTGGCCGGAGCAATAAAGTCTCGGTTCAAGCCAAGCCGATGAACACCCGTACAGTGGACCGAGTATTTCTGTGGGCATTCGAGAGCTTAGCAATCGACCTTCATTCTGCTTGGTCTGGGCATAGTGCCAGGATTGGCGCCGCACAGGACTTACTTGCCGCAGGCTATTCGATAGCCCAAATCCAAGAGAACGGCCGTTGGAAAAGCCCAATGATGGTATTGCGGTACGGCAAAGACATTAAGGCAAAGGAAAGTGCGATGGCCAAGATGTTGGCAGAAAGACGGTAGTCTGATTCTACCTGCATTTCTATATGAACCTGACAATTATTGACTTAATATCAGTAAGTTAAACAATTTAAAACAGGGAAGTGAACTGTGAAGAAAGCGATTATTATCTCACTACTTGCATTGAGCCCAACTTTAAACGCTAAAGAAATTCATCAAAGTAGTTATGGGGAAAGTTGGCCGTTTACTGTCGAAAGCGGAGAACTTGGCTGCTACGAACAGGCCGTGTTTTTTATCGCAAATGATAAAGAATATGCGGTAAACGGTGTTGCCCAAAGCAAGGGTTATGATGCTATTGAGCCAATTTGGAAAGAGGATAGTTCTTTATTGGAATACCAAAAGGCAATAGCTAAAAAGGAAAATAAAACTCTTCGACAAGTTCAGGATGAAATGGGTGTATCCCGCGTTAATATCGGACCGATCCTTCAAGAAGGCTTAAAACTTTGTAAGTAGCTTACCTTATGAATCTAATCCCCTTCGGCCTTCGTAATGATGGCGTGTATATAGATGCAGATGACGCAACGCGGGGTAAGTCCTGTGATTGTACTTGCCCATCATGCGGTATTGCCTTAATCGCACGGCAGGGTGACGTTAATGCGTCCCACTTTGCCCATGACTCCAAAGGTGCGAGTAAGGAAGAGATAGAGGCCTGCAAATACTCGTTTTATGTCTCAGTACGCTACATGCTGAAGCAGCTGCTACAGGGGACAGGCTTGTTAATGTTGCCACCTCTCGAGATTGACCATCACGGCCAAAAGCACGTCATTACCAAAAGTTTTCTAATCACGGTGGAACCCAAGAACATAACGCTTGATATTTATGAGCAGGATATTATGTTTGACTTAATCTTTACAGTCTCAGGTCGCAAGCTATGCCTATACATTAGCCATCCTGGTCGCCCTGCGCCGATATATAACAACCTCTCAAGAGATCAGCACACGGCGGTACTAGGACTTGATTTGATTCCTTTCTCAAAGATATTTAATGAGTTTTACAAACTAAAATCAGCTCAAACACTACTGCGCGAATGGCTTGAAACGTCCATTAAGGGCAAGCCTTGGATTTACAATCCAAGGCGCAATGCGTGGTTTGAGCATCAACAGACTAAAGCTCCAGCTGTTCAGGAACAGCAACAAGTTCTGGAACAAACCAAGACTACCCGTGATCGGATTAAAGAGCAGATTGCCAAAATGGACAGGTTGAACGTAGTCGCTATATATCGCTGCGTTTTTTGTCAGTTGGACTTTGAAGGCAGTGCGTTACTCAACTACTGCCCTAAGTGTAATGACCATCTAAGTGTGAAAAGAAAATCGGAGATTGCGGCTCAAGCTCCACATCCACCTAAAGGCAAGTATCGGTATCGATGACTCTATGATTTATTCAAGTAACGTCAACTTATAGTCAAGCGGTGTAAACCAATGCCTACGGCCCGTGTCTAAATTGCGAACAAAATACCAATCTTCCGACTTTAGGTGTGCTGGTAGGGACTCAATCGTGGAGATTTCACCGTCATCCACCAGCACTTTCTCTGGCTTTGGAAGTACCTCTAATTGGAGCCGTTTCTCGGGAAATTCCACTAAACTGCCATCAACGTCATCGAAGGATGTAGCTGGAGACACCGCTATATATTTTTGGCCGATTTGCATGTTGCTGCCTCATTTTATTTAAGTGTGTAATGCTGGACTTTGACATTCGGGATCACGATTGAATGGTTGAATGTCTCGGGGTTGAAATGGCGGAGGAAGTAATTGATAGTGACTCGGTGTTTACCACCAACCAAGTAATACTTACCTTCCAGCTTTGCGAGTGTAACGCCTACTTTGGGCCAAAATTGGTCTGTAAAAAAATTTGGGCTATCTTCTAAAATCCCCAAATAATGCCCCATAGAAGTATGGTGGCCATTTAACAGGTTTCCCCAGGAAACCGAAGGAATCATCCCTTGTTCGTGTCCAACAATAAGGTCGTATGGCACCGTTTCATAGGTAATGTGGCCCTTATCGATAACCCAGCCTCTTGCCAATGCTAATTCAGTTAGGTTTACTAAAACCGCATCGCTGAGAGGGGCGGGTTGAAGAGCATTAAGCTCTCTGAGATTTATCTTCAATTTTCATTTCCTTGCAGGTATTGCCAGCGATTAAAGTGGTTCAGGAAGGAAAGCACCAATGCTTCCGCGGCTTTTACGTCTGTAAATACCTGACATTTCTATAGGTTTTCCATATTCTACGGGTGTTTGGTTCATCATAAGGCTTAACATCCCAGTATTTCGGAGTCTCAACGTTGAGCTCTGCGGGTATGAGTCAGCCAATTTTATTCGCGATAATCATTGGCTTAGTCCATGCAATTTTTTGGTCAGCATCAACTGTAGAATTTCCAAGTCATTCAGCGCATCAACAACATCACGCTTCGACAGGTTCCCCCACTGTTCCCTAACCCATTTCGACGTAGAGGGGTCGTTCAGGACTCGTTGATTAAACAGCTCGCTCGCGTTAAGGGCTCTGTTTGGCAGGATAAAAGGATTCATAGAGTTACGTCCAATGCAGTACACGGATGGACAATATCACTCGCTATATTAATTGTGAATGTCTTCCGGCATTGCTTTGTTGAGGATATACAAGAAAATCGCAGCCGAAGTGCAGGTGATAACTACGGTTCCAATGCCATAAATAAATAACGAAATTAACGTGCTACCAAGAAACACGTTCTGAATAACCATCGCCGGAAATGTATTGGTATTATCCATTTTAGTAGTGACCAGTAATGTGGCCAGCGCCAGAAATGCAGGGGTGTTAAACTCAACAAGCCCTGTATCACTTAGCCTATACAACCCAGCCGCCATCAAAGCGATAGCGGCACCAGACCGAAGTAGAGGTATTGCGTGATTATGTCGATAAGGGAATATCATCCACAACGCCCAAAAGAAGCCTAAGCCGGATAAGTTGCGTACAACATCATGTAAGGTGAGAGAGGGTAATTGAATCATACCGAGAGTTCCTTTCAGCTATTTGAGCACTATTGAGCATCCAACCAATGAGCGCTATCGATGATAAATAAGTTGGCAGTGTTGTTTGTTAACACCATACATTCAATCAATTGATAATCTGAGTTAAACACCTTCTTAAGTGCAATTAAATTGTCCTCTGAAGTGTAGCGATAGTTAATTATCATCGGAGCAATTTGTTGGCCGTCTTCATTAAAGCAATTTTCAATCTCTAAGCGATTAAAGCGGATCTCACAGACATTGTGGTCCACTGTTACTGGTTGCTCGCTGGTTCGGAATTGAATCGGCGTTTCGATAACCTCAATCGTAGTAACTAACCATTCAGCCAACGCCATCATCCTATCGTATTTCACGCTGGAGCTATTGATTACTGATAGCATTTGATTGATGCAGGCCTCCATATCCTGCCCTTTGCGACCAAGCTGGATAACACGCTTAATATGACTCTTGATTTCACGGTATGACTTGTCATCCACAAAAGGCTTTAACCTTTTTATCAGGATCTCATTGCGGCGTTGCATTGGCACAAATCGGTCTGACTCAGCACAAGTCATATACAAGTGCATCTGCGATGTGTGAAAGACGGATTTAAGCTGCTCTTCGTAACTGTTCATTCATAAGCCTTCAAATTACATTGCTTTACGCACTGTATTACGTCATGGGAATTACGCAAAAATTGACCTAATTACTCTCCGTTTGCGGTCTTTAATTCCTTGCTTCATAGCTGGAGCCATTAAAGGAGCCCAGTGGCGTAGCTGCTTGCTTATCGGCACGAGTACCGCGCTTAACTGAAGCGTCAAACGTAGTGAGTGGCTTGATCTCTAACGGCTCACTTTGCAATACAATAAGCGGCATCGTAGCGGTAACCGTTTTCACCTTCCCGTTAATCATGAGATTGGCCACGGGCTGCGGCTGAATATCCCGACGCGCCCGAATCATCGCTTCGGGGGTGTTCAAGATGTTCTGCTTTAACAGCAATAGCTGACTTGGGCATTCATCGCCAAGGCGCTTAATATCCGCGTTCAGTTGCTGTAGCAATTTGTCTTTATCGACCTTCGACACCACATCCTTGCATAACCAGCTGAGCCGCGCCGAGGTCATGGGTTCGTCAAAGCATCGGATTTGGCGATAGAGATGTAACGCCATGACACCAGGGCAAACCTCTCGTAGTTTCTCAAATCTGTCTGCACGGGCGCTGTACTTGGTGGTGATTTCCTTCTCGATGGCCGCTTTAGCCAAGTTAATCCGGGCAATGACATCCATAACTTTGTGAGTGACTAACGGCGATGTGGAGTACCAAAGCACCCCAGGCGTTCTACGAGCTGAGCGCTGCGAGTAATCAGGATGAATGTGTAAATCACCGTAAGCGAGTTTGGCTTTCGTTACTGCTGCAAGACCCAGTGTTTCGCGTACCGAAATCACCGTCACCGGCTCGCGCACTTTCTCAGCCGATTTTATGACGGGCGGTACAGGTGTCACGCTGGCACGGATAGGGGTATTCGAATCAAGCAGGTGATTGAGCTCCCGCAATGAGGATTGGATCACTTCATAGCTATCCGATATGATACACAAAGCTATCACCTTAAAGTATTTTTGTTGTTGTCTTACTGTAACCTCATTTAGACCATCATGCAATGATGTGGGCTAACAAAGATAGGTGTACACCCCTACCTCTTGAGTATCTGGATAGATAATTAATAGTGCTCAATAAAGTGGCGATGGCCATATTTGAGAAAGTGGAAGAGAAATTTAGATAATCTTAGTGACGACAAGATTATGGCAGATTTTGCAAATAATCGACTTTAGCCATTGAATTGAGATTAGAATACCCTAGCCGCCCTGATGACCTGATGACCTGACCGGTTGATATAACTTACGTTCTTCCCCATACTTATTTGAGCTACATTTATTCGACATTTAACAGGGTCAATTAAGTATGACTTCCAATGCCTTTTTAACACTCGGAAAAGCCACAGACGGAGAGTTAATCGCTATCGATGTGGTAAATAGTGGTAAAACCGACCTCTCCTGCCCCTTTTGTGCCGTGCCGTTGATCGCCGCAAAGGGGCTAGTCAATATTCATCACTTTCGACATGACGGCGAAACCTGCCATGAGTCACTGCAACAGCTGCCACAAATACCAGGCTGGGATCACTTTCACCTTTGCGCGCCTGATTTCCTTGTTAATGTCTTACAGAATTACGCCGAAGCCCATCCTGGGGAAGTATTTTGGTATGAACCTAAGCATGTTCGTGATCTGTTAAAGCACAATCTTATTGAGACCGACAGTTACACGGGTAAATATCGACTGACCGATGCCGCGTTAATCATCACCGGCCAACTATCGCTGAGTAAATTCAGCAACTGGTTTCGCCGCCAACTCACAGCCCGGATACATAGAAAATCGCAGTTAGTGGCTAACAACGAACTACATCGAGCACACTTTGAGATTGAGGCTTGGCGCCAACAGCAGCTGATGATGGCTACCACCTATTTATTTGAGTTAACCCTAGACAGTGGTGAAGTCATTTATAAGGTGGGCCGGACACGTCGTGAAGTGAACGTAAGGTTAGCTGAAGTCATGTCAGAGATGAAAGCCCACTTTAACCAGGACATCTCCACCAAAGTATTGCGGTTAATCCCTTACGGCGGTTATCTGGAGCAGTATGTATTGTATCGATACCGGCTATCAAAGAGAGAGATAGGAAAGCATCAAGAATATCTGAGCCTCGATGCGTCAGCATTGAAGCAGCTTAAGGCCGCATTCACACGCGTAGCCAATGACTAAGCCCCCTTCGATAAGGACGAGCGCTTTATTGCCACAGGGCGTTGGCGTTACGAACCCAAGCGATTAGATGCTGTGCGTAAAGGGATTCGCCAGACGATTCAAAGCGGCAGCAGTTTTGGGCGCCCCAAGGGAACCATCAAAGTCGGTGGCGAGGAATGGCGCAAGCAGTATCAATATGTGATTGATCTGTTGGAGGCAGGCAATCTCACTCAAGAGAAAATCGCCAGATTAACACTCAATCGCACCTCGACGGTGAAGCGAGTTAAACAAGTTATATCCAAGGAAACGCCAGAATAAGCGCGTCAGAGTTTAACGGAATTATCAGGTGTACTCCGTGCTCTTGCTTATTCCTTCCCCCTAGTTTGCATGATGGTCTAAATTGAATTATTTTGGCATCGGTTATATTGGGAATTATCATTTGGTGTTAATGTCTTCCCCAGAATTACATTTGGAAATCTTTTGCTCGGGACTAAACAATGTTACGTGAGATGTTCAACTTCAATAGTGCTAGTGACACAGTGAAAACCTATGTATTGCGCTTACGCCGTGCCAAGCAAATGGAAACATTAGAACTGATGGTTGAGCGCCTTGAAGCCGATGCGAAAAACGCCGTTGAACGCGCCGACATCGCCCATGCATACAGCATTAGAGAGATGGAGATCTCTAACAGTATTGACTAAGCTTAAGTAACCACTTATGGCAAATGAAGGCTGGTTAGCCGTAATTAGTTTAGGGGTAACCTTAACGTTATTATCGCTATTGCGCGACAGGTTATTTTCCACCATTGGGAGTGGTTTGTTGTTTCGTCTTTATGCGGCCCCGGGTGTATTTGTCCATGAACTCAGTCATGCTCTTACTGCAATTCTGTTTCGGTTTACCATTACCAAAATATCCTTTTTCTCACCACAGCCTGACGGCACACTTGGCTTTGTGCAGTACCAGTACCGACCATCATTAATTAGCCCTGTGTTACGTTTATTCGTCGGAATAGCCCCGCTTTTCGGCGGATGTGCTGTTGTGTGCATACTTAATTGGTTATTCCAGGCGCCAGCCACCATTGACTGGTCTGCACTTTATAATTTCGCCGTTGATGAACCGTTGCGGTTTGGAATCTGGATGTATTTCACTTCTTCAGTCGTGGCTAATGCCGTTCCAAGCAAGTTTGATTTGAATAACAGCTATATTGCTCTGTACTGTCTGTGTTTTGTGATTGGAGCCCTGCCGCTCAGTTACACCCCTCTTTTGAATTTGCTCAGTTCTATCATGGCACTGTGCTTATTGGTAGTGTTACTCTTTGTAGTAGTGTTATCTGGGGTATATTTCTGGCGACAACTTTCAAACATTAACATTTAAGCACGTTGATAATCATTATCTATGAGCAGCTATTTCCGGATCGCGCGTAGAGTGAAACCAATTCAATCAGGAGTTTTATTCGATGCAAAAGAACCGCGTATTCATCATCTCTATGTAGCAACGGCGAAATACCTTTTTGCTCATCCCAAGCACGGTATCGTTAAACCCGACATTCCGCACCTAATTTAGGAATAAATTTGCCGATAGCGTTCACCCAATACCTCCAAAATGATCTGCTGGTCTCCTGTTAGCTCCGTTACTTGTGGCGGAGCGTCTCCCTGTCGATATTCATGGATAATGGAATGGACCCATCCACTTTAAATCGGCCTCGCAATGGGCCACGATGTAGTCGCTAAAACTCATCAGAAAGAGGACGGGTCCACCTATGAAGATTACTACAATCGGTTTAGATATCGCAAAGTCTGTTTTTCATCTTGTTGGTGTCGATAAAACGGGTAAGTTACTCAAAAAGAAAATGCTTAAACGTAAGGACTTGCTCCCCTTTGTCGCCCAAATTGAACCGTGTCTGATTGTGATGGAAGCCTGTGGTGGGGCAAATTACTGGGCCAGAGAATTTGAGCTGTTGGGCCATAACGTCAAGCTAATCGCACCTCAATTTGTAGTACCTTTTCGGCAAGGTAACAAAAATGACTATAACGATTCCTTAGCCATCGCTGAAGCTGCGCAGCGACCCAACATGCGGTTTGTAAAACCTAAAAGCGTCGAGCAGCAAGATGTGCAACTGCTCCACCGAATGCGCGAACGATTAACTAAGCAATCAACCGCCTTAATCAATCAAGTCAGAGGGATGTTAGCGGAATACGGCATTGTGATGACCAAAAGTAAATCGGCTTTTAAAGTTCAGTTCCCAGATATTTTAGCGGATGAAACCAATGCGCTGACCACTAAAGGTCGGGCCATTTTTTATCACTTATATGAAGAATTTAGTGATATAGAAAAACGGCTTAAGAGTTGTGATGCACAAGTGCTCACAGAAACTAAAAACAATGTGATTTGCCAGCGTTTAGAGACTATCCCTGGCATTGGTCCAGTCACCGCTACTGCCTTTTATGCCGCCGCAGGTGATGGTAAAGATTTCAGTAATGGCAGGCACTTTTCTGCTTGGTGTGGCTTGGTTCCCAAACAACACAGCAGCGGAGGTAAAGATAACCTCCTTGGAATAAGCAAACGGGGAAATGCGTATTTACGTACGCTGTTCATCCACGGCGCCAGAGCTGTGTTGCAACACAGCCAGAATAAGCAAGATAAGTTTAGTTGCTGGGCAGTCCAGTTAGCAGAGCGCCGAGGTTTTAACCGAGCCTGTGTGGCTGTAGCCAATAAGCTCGCCAGAATGGCATGGGTTATCGCGGCGCGTGAGGAAGAGTATCGACTTCCACTATAGTACTGAATAGATTCAATAAACGTTAATAATTAACCAACCAGCAAGTTGCTAAGACACTTGATTTGATGATGAGACAGTCAGACTGATCTACTGAAAACCTTACGGAGGCATAGGCTCATTACGAAGCCGCAAGGATGATAAGGACAGTAGAAGCAGAGTAAGCGTCCATTTTAGGACGTATTGACGCCTTATAGATTTCGGCCAAGCATCCTGGCTAGATGTCTTTCAGGATCTGCACCAGTCCTGGTGGGATTTTCCACTGGCGGTTATCATCGCTGACCACCATCACTGATTTCTTGTTGATTTTGATAACCACGCCGAACACTTGGCCTTCTTTGGCCTTGAAGTGGACTTTTTGGCCTAAACGTAGCTGGCTTAGAACATTGATGTCGTTTTGCAAACGTAA
>NZ_JAKKRZ010000049.1:0-17208 GCF_025653725.1 Shewanella sp. SM74
GGCCAACTATTCGTTCATTTTTCAATAAAAAGAGTTCCGACCCCGGTAATTGCTTCATCAGTAGCGACAACACTTTATGCATATCTTCGGGATGGCAATAACAGTCGAGATTTGAATAATATCCGAAATAAAACCTGTCTGTATCACACGATATATATGGCCTCTTGTGGGTCACTTTTATCATATGGGGGTGTCCACGCTTGATAGCACTTATTGAGGTGGTTTCTACATTTTTAAAACCAGTAAAGAAAAATGCCCCCAGAGCCATTCCGCCTGCACCAATCAGCGCTGCTGGGCCTAAAAAGGCCACCCCGACAATACAAACCACCACCCCAAACCAAGCCAGCCCACGCACTACCGCGTAAGCTGCATCCGGAATCGCGTCATGATAGGTGGTAACTAAACCCTCGGAGGTGAGCCGATAATGGTACTGTTTGTCTGCAAACCAGAGGTAACGAGCAGATAAGCACATAATTAAAGCCATGATGATTAACCCTATACCCAAGCTAGTATCGCCAGATAGCAAATAGCACCCTATAAGTGCTACGCAACCACACGGGATCAGGAAGGTTAACCAAAATAGACCATACACAGTCGCTACCTTAATATCCCACTCATAAAGCGTGGGCGCCTCGCGCACCCGCTGCTGACGCAGCTTGTAGAGCCGGTCTTGCTCCTCTTGGGGTAATTGCAGGTACTCACTTCGCGGCAGGTCTTCATACCGACTGTCGTCCAACAGTTGTGTCTCTTGCTCTGTCGACGCCAACTGCGGCGCAGCTCTCTTATTCATATAGCTATTCCTTTGCTGTACCCACGGACTGCACGGTCATCGTTAACCTACCCACACAGCTCGTACTTAATGTTTTCTCACCCTTGACGACCTTGCCGCTAAAAAGTCTGTTAGCATCTTGGTGGCAAAGCTGTCACTGATGGACACCGAGTCTCGCGCCAATAACAGGCGCGAGAAAAAACGTTAACTGGGCTGGGTATTGTCAGGGGTAAAATCTGCCAGTTGGGCAGGTTCGCCTGACTCAAATAACGCAAATGGTACGCCATCTAACACGCGCTCATTTTTAAATACACGGATTTCTGAATCAGGTAACTGCGTCATCAGCAATGACAAGATAGTGTGCATCTTATCCAATGGGCAATGAAGACGAATACTTGCTCGTAAGCCCATTGTTCGTACATCCGATTGGCAGGCAATAAATGGACGATTCCGCGTTACCTTAATCAAATGACGATGCCCATTTTTTATAGGGCTCTCATAAGTTGTCTCTATATTTTTAAAACCAGTAAAGAAAAATGCCCCCAGAGCCATTCCACCTACACCAACCAGCGCTGCTGGGCCTAAAAAGGCCACACCGACGATGCAAACCACTACCCCAAACCAAGCCAGCCCCCGCACTACCGCGTAGGCGGCATCCGGAATAACGTCATGATAGGTAGTAACTAAACCCTCGGTGGTGAGTCGATAATGGTACTGTTTGTCGGCCAACCAGAGGTAGCGGATAAATGGCGCAAAAATCAATGCCATGAAAAAAAAACCATACCATTGGTCAGACTCATACCAGTGTGCCACCAAGCCAATCAGCACCATTATACCGCAGGGAATAATGACAACGAGCCACCCCATGCTATACACGGTCGCTACCTTAATATCCCACTCATAGAGGGTCGGTGCCTCGCGTACCCGCTGCTGACGTAGCTTATTGAGCCGGTCTTGCTCCTCTTGGGGTAATTGCAGGTACTCACTGCGCGGCAGGTCTTCATACCGGCTGTCGTCCAACGGTTGTGTCTCTTGCTCTGTCGACGCCGACTGCGGCGACGCTGCTTTATTGTTCATCCTGTTACCTCTCGGTAGACTCTACTTGTAGCGTGGCCATCGCCAGGCAGTAAATCCAGTCATCCATTTTAAATCAGCAACATAATATGCTCTCGGCCTACCCTCAAGCGAATATTTACTGAAACAGTTTTAAGGAAAGTAATAAAAGTAGCTAGATGGCCAGTGAGGGAAGTGGAGACTGATTTTAAAGAGTATGTTCAAAACTCATCTGAGTTCTGCAAGGGCACGGCATACAAACCTCCATGTTTAATACCAATCCAAAACAAGAGTCGCCGTTAACAACTAGGTTATTGAGCTTGGTTGTATCTCGTTTCTGTTGATGAATAATTGACAGATATAATCATATAGTTAGAATGCCAAGCTGTTGAAACAGAACAGGTTGGCGTCAAATGAAACCTGATCTGGTTCCACATCACTAACGCTCTCAGTTGATCAAGTGAGTAGATCATACCGAAGCAATGCAGTTTTTCACATATAAACAATGGAGTGGTTATGCGTTGGTTGACTTGGTTGGTCGTGTGCTGTTCTCTCACGGGATGTGCAACGATAACGTCGAGGATGGGAGAAAATTCAACTTGGGGTCACTCTTTCTCAAGTGTGCAAACGGCTGTTGATAATGGCGAGGAGTGTATGATGATCTCCGCGTTAGCGGCCCCACCCTTACTGCTCTTTACCATCCCGCTGACACTCGTTGATATGAGCAGTGCGTTGATCATCGATACTGTTATGCTACCTGCAGATTTAGCGATCACGCCCAGCGATCCCAAGCTCCACACCCCGCGACCCATGGTCTGCCGCTATGACTATAAGATTTAAGCATGATCGCACCCAATAAATAACCTCAAGTTGCCTGTGTGACGGTGAGTTAACGCCGGCATACGGGAACGACCATGTCGCGGTTTGCCTCCCAGAGTGTTGTGCCTTGTTAGTTGTAATTACGTGGTACAACCTAGCCTAGCAAGCCATTTTAAATCATTTAAGTTAGCGATTTGCTTTAATCACATCAAGTAACAACTTGATATCAGCCATATTGTTATAAATATGCGGAGAAATCCGGATCCCCATACTGCGGGCGTCGACACTAATATTCGCGTTCGCCAATGCCGTCATCATTTGATGCTGCAGTTTACCAAACTGCAGAATAAGCGTGCCGCTGCGCTTTTCAGTATCCCGCGGCGACACAAACTCATGGTCGAGCTCTTGCGCCACAGCATCAATCAATTGCTGATTGTATTTACGCAGCAACGGAGTACCTAAACCAGCAAGATAATGAATGCTATGGGTGGCAATGGCATAAGGCGCGATTGATGGTGTCCCTCCCCAAAAGCGCAGTGCGGAATGCTGGTAACGAAAATCATGGATATCAAATTCGAACGGATTCTCGTGGCTAAACCAACCAACATCCTTAGGCTGACAACTATCCAATATGGCGGGATTAACCCAAAGATAGGCAGCACCAGGGCCGCCGCAGAGCCATTTCACACTCGAACCGATTAAAAAATCGGGTTGTAGGCGCGCGAGATCCAGCGGAATAATCCCCGCCGATTGCGCTACATCCACTAAGCTCAAACAGCCTCGCTCACGGGCTATGGTGAAAATATTGGCTAATGGCGCCTGCTGCCCCGTATTCGAGTAAGCATGGCTGACAAACACCAGATCCACATCGCGGCTGATATGCGCATCCCACACATTAGGGTCGGTGATATCGAGCCCTTTAGGAATAAAACGTACTTCGCAACTGGCAGGCAGCGCTTTTTTAAGGGCAAAACCCATGCTGGGGAAATCAATCTCACTCATTAACACAACGGCGTGTTCGCGGTTCAATCTGTCGAGGGACATGACAATTTTAGTCAGCGCACTGGAAAGATTGACCTGAGGGCAAAAATCCTTTTGGTGGCCGTTAAATAGTTTAGATAAAGCAAAGGTAAAATCATCAATCACACCCAGCCACTGGCCCCAAGGTTCACGCCCCGACTCCTGCCAAGGCGCAAAAAAGGCTTCTTTAAAGACCTGCTCGGTCGATTTTAATGGCCGGCCAACGGAATGGTTTAATAGATATCCTGGACCTGCTAGGTAAAAGTCCTTTTTAAAATCTTCAAACATAGTGTTATCTCAAACTCTCTTTTAGTTTTTTAATATCACAATAACGCGTCCGAATATCGCTGCGTTGAGCGGCGGCGCGTCTGTCTCTGAGTCGCTCCAATGAGCCGAGTAGCACATGCAGTGGCGGACCACTGGCGGTAACTTTAGCTAAATGCTGCTGCTCCATACTTGTCGAAGGCTCAGCAATATATTTAGTCACTAACTCATTATGGTGCTGAATCGCAGTCTCGCCATGTAATTCGCAGACTTCGATAAAGAGTCGCAAGTTTTCTTGATACCAATCTTGGGTTGAGCAGTCTTTTGCCTGCAGGAAGTCATCCATCAAATTCGGCCGACGCATGCACTCGCGCAATATCTGTTGATCCTCCGGCATCATGTATAAAAACTTGTCCACCAGCATTTGCGAGTAGGAAGCTTCATTGGCGAAACAAAGACCTAGCGTTAAATCGATGACATTAATCCCCGCAAAATCCCCTGCATTGGCACCGCGATAGATGACTGAGCCCACCCGATAAGGCTTGTAGTAAGGGCGAACACAGTAAAAGAAACGGTCAGTATCTAATCGATTAAATAATTGGGTATTTGACTCAATCACATCTTGCAATGCCTGTTTAGCGACTCGCAGTAAATCGTGACTGATGGGATGGGAAATGCCCAAAGGCTGGATCTTCAATAGCGCATCGGCGGCGCGTTTATAGGCCAAAATGCCTTTAGTGTTGTAATCCACAAACAGCTTTTCGGCGCTCAGATCGGTAAAGCGCTTATAAATGCCATTGTGGGCACGATTGTGAGTAGTTAAATGTGCGGTGGCAAAGCGCGGCGTGACGCCTATTGAAGCGCCAATATGCATGGCGAGCGCAGAAGCCTCAGCTAATGGCGATGTCGTTTCCCGCGAGGGCTCGGTAATTTCATGGCGCCGACAGGCCGCCATATACAAGCCCACATTGCCGAGTAAATCGAAGGCACTGTCGAAACCTTCATCAGTATTCCCCTCATCGAGCAAGGTCTTAATCAACTCTCGCCCTTCGCTCTCCAGCGCCAACTTAGCTTCTGCGCCGATATCGAGCACATTGGCCCGATCTGTTTGTTGGTAGTAAAGCTGTTCTAGCTCGGAATTGAGTTCCACAAAGCGGCTGCGGATCCAATCATCAAAGGCTTCGGTATTAAAGGTGGCTGGTTTCACGGGCTTATCCTTGAGTATTGTTATCGTTCTTTTAAACGGAGTGAGCTCAAAGCGTTAGCCCAATCCGTAAAACTCGTAACCAGAATGCAACTTATCGCCACGTGTTTCTAGCGTTAGGTCAAATTTCCGAAAAAACTAATGCCATTTTTTATTTACACCATGCGCCAGCGCAATTTTTCAAACACTTTTACTCCGCAGAATGTTCCTGAAGACACTCATCACTCAACTAATAGCTAAGCGGTAGTTCCGCAGAGGTAAATCGGATGATTTTAATGGAATTTATAGTAGTGCTTAGCTGCCTACTGCTAGGTACCCGCTACGGCGGCATGGGACTCGGCCTCATCAGCGGTATTGGCTTATTTTTACTGATTTTTGTTTTCGGTTTAGCGCCGGGACAACCGCCAGTACAAGTTATGCTAACCATACTTGCAGTCATTGGCTGTGCAGCCGTATTGCAAACCGCGGGGGGATTAGATGTGATGATGCAGTATGCCGAGCGCTTACTGCGCCGTCATCCACAATACATCACGATTCTAGCGCCGCTGACCACGTGGACGCTGACCTTCCTTTGCGGTACTGGCCATGTGGTTTACACCATGTTCCCGATTATTTCCGATATCGCGCTGAAGAAAAATATTCGCCCAGAGCGCCCAATGGCGGTGGCATCTGTCGCTTCACAAATGGCGATTTGTGCTTCGCCCGTGTCGGTAGCGGTGGTGTCTATGGTGTCGATTCTGGCATCACAACAGGGTGTAGGCCGTGCTTACAATCTGCTCGAAATTTTAATGGTGTCAGTGCCAGCATCGCTTTGCGGTGTCATGGCTGCTGCACTTTGGAGTCTGCGTCGTGGTAAAGATTTAGATAAAGATGAAGAATTTCAAGAACGCATTAAAGATCCAGTCCAAAGAGCCTTTATCTATGACAAGAGCGAAACCCTGTTAAATCAAAAATATCCGAAGGAAGCTTACTGGGCAACGGGGATTTTCTTCACCGCTATCGCTGCTGTGGTACTGTTAGGTTCATTTAGTGAATTGCGTCCCGCCTTTGACGTTAAAGGTAAGTCGACCTTGCTCTCGATGAACTTAGTGATCCAGATGATGATGTTAATTGCAGGTGCTTTTATCCTGATGACCTGTAAAGTCAAACCGACTAACATCTCTAACGGTCCCGTTTTTAAAGCGGGCATGGTGGCAATTTTCTCAGTATTTGGTGTGGCGTGGATGAGCGATACTTTCTTCATCAGCCATATGGATGTACTGCAGGAAAACCTGTCCCATGTAGTACAAAGCCAGCCTTGGACCTATGCCTTAGTGCTGTTTCTCATCTCTAAGCTTGTTAATAGCCAAGCGGCAGCACTCACAGCAATCGCACCTATGGGACTCGCCTTAGGGGTCGATCCAAAACTCTTAATCGCCTTCCTCCCTGCAAGCTACGGTTATTTCGTGCTACCAACCTATCCAAGTGATCTGGCCTGTATCGGCTTTGACCGTTCAGGTACGACTAAAATAGGTAAGTTCATTATTAACCACAGCTTTATCATTCCAGGCTTTATCGGTGTAGCGACAGCATCGGCTGTCGGTTATCTACTCGCAACCGCTTTACTCTAACCGCCAAAATAACAAAGGCCGCTAATGCGGCCTTTGCTTTAGATAACCTTAGATCACCCAAAAGTATTAACCTGTGCCAATATAAAACCCATACCCTAGACGCCCATATTCTTCAGAACATAAAATACGCAGCCCGAAAGTGAGATAAGTATCTTACTCAACAACTCTTTTTAGCTTGCCGTACTAAAGATGATTAGACGCTTATCCATTCTATTAGCTTTTTTCGCGATACTGATGGGGCTCGTATACTGTGCCTACAGTCTGATAACTCGGATTAACTTTAATTCCCACCATCAAGTAGGAGAAGTCATCGACACTCTAAACGGGGTTAATATCTATTATAACGGAGGAGTTAATACCCATTCAGGACGCAACCTATCTATAGATGGTTATAACTTAGGTATTCAATATCAATGTGTTGAATTTGTTAAGCGCTACTTTTACCAACGCTACCAGCATAAAATGCCTGATGCTTTAGGCCATGCTAGAGACTTTTTTGATAACAAGTTAAGCGATGGCATGTGGAATGAAAAACGCGCTATGCGGCAATACACTAATGCGAGTCAGACCAAACCTATGCAGGATGATCTACTCGTGTTTTCTCCATGGATATTTAACCCCTATGGTCACGTTGCGATCATTGCCTCAGTTACCGATAGCAGTATTGAAATTGCTCAGCAAAATCCTGGCCCCTTTGGCCCATCACGCGAACGGTTGGCATTAATTCAACAAAACGGCCTCTGGTATATTGATGCGCCTCGAGTAAAAGGTTGGTTAAGATGGCAGGCTCCGGAAATCACGGCATCCCCGATTGCAGAATCCGCAAATACGCCATTCACCAGTAAAGTTCACTGAGAAATAACAATAATGTCAGTATTAACTTGGATTAAACAACGCTTTGCGCGCAACAGTAATAGCCTCAAGCAATCTAGGCCACAAACTGAGTTACACACTGTTTTTCATCAAGCCCAGATGCCCAATATCAGCTTGCCAATCATACAAACCTATCCACTCGTTGTACCTATGGACAGAGCAGATATTTTTGCTTATCAATTGCATTGCTTGCTGACTTACCAAGGGAAAGAGGCCTTAAACACTTTACTTAGCCAGGCAGGCTTTAACACATTGCCCGAGCAAACGGTCAACTTTAACGGTTTTATCGAACATCCAACCCAAGCGACCTGCGTATTACTGAACCAATATGACGATTTTGCGGGTGTGTGCATAACCTTAGTGACCAATGACAAACCCTTGCTAGAAGCATTAATCAGATTCAAATCCACCCCGCCCAATCCATGGGAAAGCTTTCCTAATATCGATCCCGATACCCTCGGCAGTCTTCAAGGTAATATCGACTTTTGGTGCAGCTATTTTTGGCGCCCCTATTGGCTATCACTCTCAGAAACTGAGCGCTTGCAATATCCTGAAAATTGGCGGGAATTTAGCGAGTTTCATTAAAACTTAAGGTACGCAAACACTTAATGCAGGATAAAAAATGAAATTGAAATATGTTGGATTAGCACTGACGTTACTGCTACTTGGTGGTTATCTGATCCCTGAGTCACCCGCGATCCCAGTAAAAGGTGCCAGCAGTAAAGATTGGAACAGCCAAACCTTTTGGTATGAACCTTGGGGTCCATCGGGCGTTCACAAGGGGATAGATATTTTCGCCGCCAAAAACACCGCAGTGATTGCGCCAACGCCTATGCTGATCTTGTATCGAGGTGACTTCTTCAAAGGAGGAAATGTGGTGGTTGGTTTAGGTCCTAAATGGCAAATTCATTACTTTGCCCATTTAGCCCAAATTGAATCAGCCACAGGATTGATTACCTACCAAGGTGACACTTTGGGCACTGTCGGCGATACGGGTAATGCACAAGGTAAACCGCCCCATTTGCACTATTCCATTTTGAGCTTATTGCCTAAACCGTGGCTGATGGATACTTCAACCCAAGGTTATAAAAAGGCCTTTTATCAAAACCCTATCGAGTATTTAACTGCACGATAGGTTTAACGACTTACTTTAATCAGCTTATTGGCAGTGCAATATCAAGCTGAGGTTCTGCGGTTTTTGATGGGGTTTCATGCTCAACTGCCGCAGCTAATGCTTCTCTCTCTGCCTTCGCAATATATTTAGGTTTATTGCTAGATTGCAGTTTGGCATTGGCCTTTTTTGCCTTGCTCTTCAAGGTTTGATTAATCTTCTTTTTACGGTTCATCAGGGCACCAATGCAAGATACGATATAAAGGGGCGCGATTATAGCCTTCCATCAACGCGCCAGACAATCGAAAGCACTAAAGCAAACGCGTAGCCCAATCAAATAATCAAACCTGCGGCTAAGCATAGGTCTCCTAAATCAAAGACAAATGCCAAAAAAGGTAATGCCTTACCGACATGAAATCGCATTATATGTATGGCCTTTACGGTAAAATCTCTCGATACCGAGTGCTGTGTCGCAATTTATTCATACTGTCGTCAAATCATGCAATTTCCTGTATGGCGTGACTAGACAAGCTGTAATTCCTCCCCTAAAATCGCGAATAATAAAAATCGTTATCATTTGTAATACAATTTAATGGAATATTAACCTATGCCAAGGGAGCCGGTGTAACAAACTCATTCGCCCTTAGCAGGAAGTTATATGACATTCAAAACCTCGTTTGTTGCTTTAGCCGTATTGGCAGCGTTAACCCAATCCGCTGCGGCCCAAGATGCCACCGACAACAGTCCAAACAACAAAAATAAAGACATAGAAAAAATCACTGTCACCGCGAGTCGAATGGATAAATCTCCCAGCTCGATCCCCAATACTGTCACTATCATCGACCGCGCCCAATTAGAAGAACAGTTCCGCACCACTAAAGATTTATCGACTATTATCGGTAACTTAGCGCCTAGCTTTTCACCGAGTCGCCAGAAGATGAGTAACACAGGTGAAACCCTGCGTGGTCGTCCGCCATTGATTATGATCGACGGCGTGCCTCAATCGAACCCACTTCGCAGTGGTGGTAGAGAGGGACAAACCATAGATCCTGCCATGATTGAGCGCATCGAAATCATTCACGGCGCCAATGCCATGCACGGTCTCGGTGCCCAAGGCGGCATCATCAACTACATCACTAAAAAGCCTACAGGCGACAGCGAACAGGTTGCTAGTTTCGATGTCACAGTGCCTGATTCAATGAAATCCAATGGCTTAAGCTTTGGTGCTAGCTATGCGTTTTCTGGCGAGTCAGAATTTATCGACATGATAGGTTCGGTTAGCTACCGCAATAATGGCGTCTATTACGATGCTAATCATAACGTAGTGGGTGTCGACACGACTCAAGGCGAGTCGATGGATAGTCAGAGTAAAGACTTCTTCATTAAGCTTGGCCATAACTTCGATGAGTCTCGCCTTGAATTAATGGTTAACCATTACAATGCAGACAACAATGGCGATTGGATGCCCGTTGCAGGTGACAAGCCCAATGGTGTACCCACAGGTGCAGTTAAAGAAACTCAGCCATGGGAAGCCGCCAACAACCAAGTGACCACCACAAGTTTGACTTACACCCATGCCAACATTGGTGGCCAACAACTTAACCTACAACTCTTTAATCAAGATTTTAAAGCGGTTTATGGTGGCGGCTGTTTCGACAGTTTCTACGATCCATCCTTCGAAGGTAGCGACCAAGTGATCCAGTGCGGTGTCGGCAGTAAAGGCGAAAGCTTATACTACGAGCAATCGCGTAATGCTTCAGTTAAATGGGGTTTAAAAAGCTCATTGATTGCTAAAGATATTGCGGGTTCAGGGATTGATGCGGCCTACGGTGTCGACCTTTTCCGCGATACCACAGAGCAAGACTTAGTAAAAACTGGCTTTTCATGGGTTCCCGAAAGTACCTATGACAACGTTGCGCCATACTTGCAGTTAGATTATGACTTAATTGAAAATTTAACCTTATCGACTGGTGTTCGTTACGAACATGCCGAGTTAAGTGTCGATGACTACAAAACCCTATGGGGTGCAGGCAATAAGCAAATTGCGGGCGGTTCAGCCACCTTCGATGAAACCTTATTTAACGTCGGTATCTCTTATAAAATCACTCCTGACATTCGCGTTTATACCAGCTATAACCAAGGTTTTGGCATGCCGGATATCGGCCGAATTCTGCGTGATGGTAAAAGCTTCCCCGGCGACAATCCCAGCATAGATGGCTCACTGGCGCTCACGCCGATAGTCACAGATAACGTTGAAGTCGGCGCCGATTACCAAGGTAAATACTTAAGCGCTAAGCTAGCTTACTATCGTTCAGCTACTGATTTTGGCTCACGTTTGGCCTTAAATAGTGATGGTTTCTACGACGTGAAGCGCGAAAAGAGTGTGATCGATGGTATTGAAGCCAATGTCACCGCCTACATTACCAGCAATGATGATCTCGGCATGAATATCGCCTTCCAGCAGGGCGAATACGATTCAAATGGTGATAGCCAAGTCGATACCGATCTCGATGGTGCAAATATTTCACCAAACCGTATCAACCTGTTCTGGACCCATAGCTTCGATAATGAAATGTCGACCCGCGTTCAAGCCAATTACTACATGGACCGCGATTTTAAAAACGCGGCGGGCAACAAGTATGCAGAGTTTGATGGCTACACGACAGTCGATGCTTCCTTCTCCATGCCGCTTTACACTGGCACCCTGAGCCTAGGTTTGCAAAATCTATTTAATAAGGATTATTTCAATTATTACTCACAAACCATGGGTACAAATGATCGTTATTTCAAAGGGATGGGGCGTACTGCAACAATAGGCTACACCTTGCCTTTCTAAGTGAAAGGCCCATTTTGAAACATAAAAAAGCGCAATTACATTGCGCTTTTTTATTGTGTGGAAGAAAGCAAATTATGCCTTGGTCACGACCCAGAGTGCGTGTAATAAACCAGGGAACCAGAACAGTAAACATAACACGATGTTTATTAGCAGATCTTTACCCGCTCCCGCCTTCAAAAATACAGCAACTGGGGGCAATAAAATCGCAATAATGACTAAAAGTAGTTTATTTGTATCCATAACAGAACATCCTCAAAACGGAGATTGTAGGCAAATCAACAAGATCTAACTTCGCAGGAAGACTCAGAATTTGCAAACCTTTTAGTTTGCAAGGCGTAAATAATCCCAGCCGCAGCCTAAATGAAGGCCCTTACCATTCCCTAAAATGAAAAAGGATATTCAACCCATTATCCGTCCAGAGTAGACTAAGATATCCAGTAAACTCCAACCGAAAATCCCTAAAAGCATCTATAGTTAAAGAAAAATATGAAGTAAAAGAATGATATTTGATCCCCAAGCCTTATTACTCATCAAGTTTATTTGCCTGCTTACTAGCACGGCTGCCGTCGCATGGGGACTCATTGCACAACCTTTAAAAATTGCCACTCAAGCCAGTATGCGCTTTTCTCTGGCGAACTTGTTCGTCCTCCTTGGCATCATACTCAACAGCCAACGCACCGAAGCCTCCAGTTACTTTTTTTGGTTCTGCTCGGATATGGCGATTTTATTTGGCTTCATTCTAGCGCGTTGGGGAACGAAGGCGCTTTTTAGACTCAAGCCCAGTGTAAAATCGGATCTTATTCTTTTAGCACTCACCGCTGGTGTGATGCTCTTGGTTCCACCTAATTTCAGCTCCGAACGCATTTTGGCCATCGTATTCTCAGCCTGCGCCGCGCTCATTTTCGCCATGTTAACTCGAGATAACTATCTTGCCATCAAACGCGATACGGGAAATCGAGTTGCCATCGCTATGGTCATGCCCTTAGTCGCCATGGTGGGTATTTTTATCATTCGTATCTTTATCGCCTTACTCTCTCCCGAAGAAAGTCCTATGTTTATCGCCATGCACACGCAAGAAGCCATACCTGTGCTTTGGTTCTATGTCTTTCTGGCCCTATTGATCAATATCGTGATGATAGGTAATGCCATGACGCGGCTTGTCAGTAAAATCCGCCTGTTAGCGGAGCGAGACCAACTCACAGGCCTGTGGAATCGCCGTGCTATGCATAAGTTTTTAAACAATATCCATCAACGCTGGCTGCGGGATAAAGTACCTTACAGTATGATTTTATTGGATCTTGATCATTTTAAAGACATCAACGATCAATACGGGCACGATGCGGGCGATCTCGCCCTGCTGACAGCGGCGAGACTGTTTGGGTCGGTATTGCGAGAAAATGACGCCCTATGTCGTCACGGTGGAGAGGAGTTTCTGGTGATTTTACCTGCGACCGATGCTCCCGCGGTCAGAGTCGTCGCCGAGAAATTGCATCAAGTACTTAAGGACAATTCATTTATCTGGCAAGGTGTTACGATAAAAATTCATGCTAGTTTAGGTTACGCCACTATTTATCAAGGATGCCAACCTGACAAACTACTCATTCAAGCAGACCAAGCTATGTACCGCGCAAAATCTGAAGGCCGAGACCGTATTTGCCAAGCTTGCTAGACTTTTGCAACATAACGCTGCAAAGATTAATCCCCTTTCGCTGGCCAAGCCAAAGTATCGGGCTCACGCCATAAAACTAGCGCCTCAGTGACACCTTCAGCGCCAAAATGCTCACCTTGAGTCGGCAAATCCCGATAAGCGTAATCATGCCAACCTGTCACTTCATCACCATAGCGAAAATGCAGACAATAGGCATGCAGATAACACCGATCCGCGGCCTCTCCGCCGTATAAATCATCCCCTAAAATGGGTACACCTAAGCTCGCCAAGGCAACTCTTAATTGATGGGTTTTACCTGAGTGGGGTTTAAGCAAATATAAACGCAACCCCTCACCAACACTCAAGGAGAAAAACTGCGTAATCGCTGGATTCTCTTTAGTCCGCAGTAACTTAAACATGCTACGACGCGACTTTGCCATGTCACCAATCACCCAGCCTTGCTTCTTCTTCGGCTTGCCTTTCGCGAGGGCGAGGTAATATTTCTGCACTTTATGGGCGGTAAACAGCTCAGTAAATTGCTTGGCGGCGACCGCGCTCTTAGCCAGAATCAACAGACCGGACGTGGGTGTATCGAGTCGATGAACAGCAAACAGCTTAATCCCTAAATCTTGCTCAGCCTGCGCCACCACGCCTGCAGTCCCATCCTGACTGTGGAAATGCACTTTGGCTGATTTGGAAATAACAATAAAATCAGCCTCATCGGCTATGATTCGATACATGGAGTACTCGGCGTTGTAATGCGGATCATCGACTTAAAACTGAATAGTGACCACTAAGCCGGGATGATTATCCGTGAGATTAATTTTGGCATTGTGCCGTGAGAGAATCGCTTTGACCATAGATAATCCTAAACCAGTGCCCTGTAAATGCCGGCTAGGGTCGAGGCGCACTAAGCGTTCGAATACTCTTTCTTTACTCTCGTCTGGAATACCAGGGCCATTATCGCGGATCTGAATTTGTGGGCCTGACTGAACAATCTCAATCCGCGCACCTTGGCCAGAATACTTCATCGCATTATCGACAAGATTATATAAGGCTTGGAATAATAAGTATTTATCACCAAAAATCTTATGATCTGTCAGTAGCGATAAACTCAAGGTTTGCTCGTTAGATTCAGCCACAGCATCGGCCATATCCAATAAGTCGGTACACAGTTGCGCTAGGCTTAACTCCTGCAAATCGAGTGTCTGCTGACCTTCTTCGATACGCGTGAGCGATAACATGGCATCAAACGTCGCTAAACAATGATCGAGCTCCTCGGTCAAAATGGCGCAACCTTCGCTAATCTCATTGCTCGGCTTACTCGCCAACTCTTCAATACCAATACGGATATGTGACAGTGGAGTACGTAAATCATGGGCGATATTATCGGTCGCACCACGCACTGCCATCAGGTTATTTTCGAGAATATCCAGCACATTATTAAACTGCAGCGCCAACATATCGAACTCATCCTGACGCCAACTCAAGGGTAAGCGGGTGTCATAATGACCGCGTTCAATCTGTTCACTCAAGCGGTTGTATTGCACTAATCGACGTAAAATCGCCTTAGAAAACAGATAGCCGAGCGCTAAAGTCAACACTACGGTAAGCATGACAGCCGTCGCGGCGGCACTGATAAACTTATCAATTAACGTCGCTAAGTTATCGGTACGGGTCGCAATCAACACAGGGCCGTAGCGGGTCATCACCAGACCGCCGGTAAGAATATGCAGCTTATCCGGGCCACCAGTTAAGATAGGAAAATCCCGCGTTTGCGGCAGCATGGGCATGCCTTCTGGCATAAAGCTCAAGGCACCGACCATATCGTAGCTATTACGCCAAGCGATCAGGGCCGTTTGTGGATCAGCGGCGCGAATTTGAGCGGCAAAACTACGGCGATCAACCGTTAGGGCAAGTTGCTGATAACGTTGGGTCTCTGACTCTAAATATTGAGTCACTTGATACTGCTGCTCAATAATCAACTGCCGATAGAGGGCAAATAGCAACGCCCCGATGATCACTATCACTAAGGTCGAAAAAACGATTGTGATGCGCCAGGCGCTGCTTTGGTAAGGCTTAATGCCTTTGTCGTAAGCGATAACCCGCTCCCCTCACGGTTTCGATAAGCTCGCCATGGCCTAACTCTTCAAATTTACGGCGTAATTTTGCGATATGCACATCGATGACGTTCGTGCGCGGGTCGAAGTGATAATCCCACACTGCTTCGAACAATAAGGTGCGGCTAATAACTTGATTAGCATGTTCCATCAGATACTTAAGTAACTGAAACTCTTTCGGCTGTAGCATCAACTCCTGCCCGTCTAAAGTGACATTACGGGTCAGTAGCTCCATCTTCAAACCACCAACAACGAGATCAGTTGTCACAGGCACAGATTGGCCACGGTGCATCAGTTTTTCAGCGCGGACTAATAACTCGGAGAAAGCAAACGGCTTAGTCATATAGTCGTCGCCACCTGCTCGCAAGCCTTTTACTCGCTCATCGACGTGCGCTAAAGCGGATAAAATCAGCACTGGTGTTTGATTACCCGTTGCCCTTAAGGCGGCCAGCAATTTTAAGCCATCGAGCTGAGGTAACATGCGGTCGAGGATCACGAGATCGTACTGACTACTCGTCGCGAGTGACAGACCTTGATGGCCATCGCTCGCTGTTTCGATATTGTGGCCCTGCTCAAGAAATCCTTTGACGATGTAATCAATCGTCGTCGCATCATCTTCAACTAAAAGTATTTTCATCTGTATGTTGCGCTCCTCAATCTTAAGCACTCGTGTGAGCACTCGATTGACTTAGATATTTCAATCCCACTTAAGTAAAGGTAACGGTCGTAAATTTTCGACATCAAAGGCCAACTTAAACTTACCCGTATCGTCTAGCAGCTTAAGTTCTAAGTAACTGATACCTAAGTCGTGGTCTAATTTTGCTTCGGTTAAAAAGGCTTTATGATCTTTAGTGGCCTTAATGATTAGACCTGAAAAGGTTTGATCTTTTGCCGCGATCATACGCGTTGCCTCAACCTCACCCATATCATCGGCGCTTACTTTACTCGCCTTTTGTTTCAGTAACTTACCATCACGGGCACGATATTCAAACCGCGTTATAGAGTTTGCTAAAGGATTAATCAACTCAAATTGATAGACTAATTCACCCTCTTGCTCTTCCATATGAAATTCGGCAATCACACCGGAGAACCCTTTTTCAATCTGCTGCATAACGCTCAACGGCGGTACATAGTCTCCACCCGCAAACATCGAATACATGCTCTGAGCCGCCGTTGCGACACCAGATACCAACATGAATCCTAGCAACCATAGTCTCATGGCCCCTCCATTTAAATCAGCTAAGTTTGTATCTTATGAGACAATCAGTTAGAAGTCGATGGACCTATTGCGCCTGTATGCAATTCCAAGCTAATCCCTCACAATTTACCACTGGATATAGAATCACACTGTGTCAGCGTTAACTCAGGTTCGGCCATCAATTGATCTGAAATCCAACGTCAACAGAACCTAAATCGCTGATAAGCCAAAGACTAAATCATTTTGTGGCTAATGTGTTAAGTCTACCTAATACCAGCTTAAACACCGATGGAAACAAGATTAAGCTTTGATCATCTGGGGATTTTTAAACATGACATTTTCAGTGATAACCCGCAATTTCGCCATTTAGAATCAAGAGGATTGAATTTTAGCGGGTATTTTAGTCTATCTGTGTCATTAAAAAGTGGGATTGGCAAGTAAAGAATCCGCCTTCTTAGAAGGCGGCTTTGACTTGCCCCTGGAAGGGGCTATTCCAAGAACCTACATCATCTGCAACGACAATTGAGCCTCATGTTCCTGATCTTGTTTATCTTGATGGCGCACATATCGTCTAATGATTTCTTCATTAACACCTACTGTATCTACAAAATAACCTCTGGCCCAAAAGCTATTGCCCCATAGCTTTTTACGTACATGAGGGAATTTATTGAATAACCTTATCG
>NZ_JAKKRZ010000050.1:0-17026 GCF_025653725.1 Shewanella sp. SM74
CTAACCGTTCTTGATGCAGATGCGTGTTGCCGAGCAAACGATCAATGCGCTTGATGTTGTGCTTGGTTCGGGCCGTGGTTGGTAAATTTCGACCTAACTCAGTCAAGGTCAGTGTCTTACATTCAATCAGTGCCTTAGAGGCCAGCATCAAGCTGTTTAATCGTTTTAGGTGAAGTTCTGGGCAGTATTGGTGTAAAGAATGTTGTAGGATATTGGCTTCGCGCATCTTGTTGTCCAAGTGTAGTTTTTRGCGAAACCATTTGATCATGCAACAAGATGCGCTTCCACCCTAATTTGATGATTTATTTGTAAATCATCAGGGGATTCTTCAGGATTATGTGTGAAAGCTGTCACACATAACAATGTGCATACTTTTTATACAAGTGAGTTTATTTTTAATTGGGGTTTATATATTAAAAATGTGACTACTATTCTATATGTAATATCAATTTTTCTTCTTACCAATAACAATGGCGCCGCGAGTAATACTTCCGACAATATCGTCAGATTGGCTAGTATCAACCGGCTCCTTCATTATTATGGGCACTACATTAATAACATCATATCCATCAGTATCTAGCTCTTCGTATGCGTTCTGGAGACATCTAGCAAAGTCATCAAAATCTACACTAGGCAATGATATACAGTGTGATTTCTGGTTAAGTACATAGTCTAAGTCACTTTCAATTGTCTTAAGGTTCGACCAGAACCAAGTTGTTTTAAATTTTTCTGTCATAAAATCTCCAAAAAACAGTAGCGACCTGCGGAGTATAAAATTTATTTTTTATGAAACCTCATGCTGATGAAATAACCTTTTAAAGAAGATCCATTTGAGTTGCTATATCTAATTAGAGTGATAGGTCTCAAAATATCATCGGTTTGAACCAAAAAGTATTTAAGCCCCGTATCGAATGCAATCATACCATATCATTTTGTTTCAAAAAATTAACAATAACCCAACTTTGCTAGCTGTATCCCACTTTACTTAAAAAAATCCACTTTAACAAAGTACGCTTAAATTAGTGTGGTTCTTGAGAGTTATTAACATATTGTCGAATACAAGAGACTGAAACTCTTACAGCATAAAAAGCTGAATAAATGTTAATAAGCAATATTTGTTGAGGGTCCATCGTGATTCTGGAATTTTTGCCAAAATCAATTTAACACACTGAATATATGCGTTTATATTGGACAATGAATTTTACCAAGGTTGTTGCTGCAGACGCCGTGTAGGCAACACATTTGGCACAAAAGCGATTTCGTAACACAGTAAACAGGGTTAAATTTTAGATCACTAAAAGTATGGTAAACGACTATTAACAAAGGCTAAAAACGACAACCGATATGAGATATGGCACTGTCAGTTACACCAGCAGTGCCATACTGAAAGAATTAAAACTTGTTTGAGTCCTTTACTGCCAATACTTCACCGTTACTGGCGATTTTCAGAAAGACTTGTTTTTTAGTGGTGGGGTTAACAGCACTTACCACATAAAAATTACCTTCAAAAGTCACAATGGATAATTGTGATTCAGGTACCTCTTTCCATGAGCCATCTAATTTACCTACCTCAAAACCAAAGTCTTTAAATGTCATTTGATTGAGTGACTTAGCGGCAACCTTTATTGCACCTTGTCCACTAATCACACCATGATCAGCATGGGCTAAAGCACTACCGTTCATTAATAGGCCACATAGGGCGACAACTGTTATCAATTTTTTCATAGCATTCTCCAAATTATATCAATTATTGCTTAAGACCAATGACGTCATACTGCCCTTTAACCAATAGCTGTACGGCAATAGGCTTATCCGATTTATTTTTCCAATACCAACCATGTGAACCTGCAAAGGGAGCGGTAAAACTGCCCTTCATTTCGTTGGATGTTGCTATGGTGTAACTCTCAAAATAACCTGTAGTATCTCCCTCTGGTTCACCATGAAGGTCAAAATACAAAGTGTCGCCATCAGTTAACCATTCATAGGTCATTTTGGCATACTGTGGCATAGCAAACTTATACTCAACACCTCGACCCGCGGGAACAACCACTTCAATCGTTTGAAATTCGTTGCTGTTTTTCTCACTTAAGCCTTGCGTTGAAACCACACCTTCGGCTTCAGCGGCTTGTGCAAGTGTCGTTAATCCCAATTTTTGGCCTACGCCTGTCGGGTCAATGTTGTACTCGGCAGGAAGGATAAAAGTCACCAGAGCAACGGCCGCAATGACAGTTGCGGAAATACTGGCTTTGACTAAAGTGGTTGAACTCACAGTGTGTTGCATAATCTTCTCTTTTTATTAGTTTAATTTACAAAATAACCAGTAAGCTGATAGCCCATCAGCATGATCCCGGCACTCATAAGGGCCGTGTTTGTGAGCGTTGAAAATCGCTGAAATGAAGGAAAGTGACGCCAAGCGTTAATCACTATCAAAATAAAGGCCAACGCAGCAAATTGCCCGATCTCCACCCCGATGTTAAATGCCAATAAATTGGTAAACAGGCCTTCCTTTGACAGTTCAAATTCCTGTAATTTGGTTGCCAGTCCAAAGCCATGGAACAAACCAAAGATCAACACTGCCATTTGGGTATTGGGTTGCCAGTTAAAACAGCGCTTGAAACCACCTAAGTTATCAAAACCTTTGTAGATCACTGATATGCCGATAATGGCATCGATCAAATACGCATTGACCTGAACATCAGTCATAACGCCAAGTAACAACGTTGTGCTGTGACCAATAGTAAACATGGTGACATACAACAACACATCTTTGCTGCGGTACAAAAAGAAGATCACCCCCACTAAAAATAGTAAGTGGTCGTATCCGGTGATCATATGCTTAGCCCCGATATACAAAAACGGAATAAATTGCACCCCTTGGTTTTGTTCTAAAAAGGCTCGGGTATTGTCATCGACCCCATGGGCCAATACATCGACACTGATAAAACCTAACAGTCCAATTAAGAGGAATAGGCTGATTTTTAATAGTTTATTTGGCATCAGCTAACTCCATTGCTTCTACTTCAGTCAAAATAGACTCCTTTTCTTTGTGTAAAATTCGATATAGCGCGGGGATGACAAATAGCGTTAATAGCGTAGAGGAGATAATGCCGCCAATCACTACGGTAGCCAGTGGCCGTTGCACTTCAGAACCAATACCGGTATTGAGGGCCATCGGAATAAAGCCAAGCGAAGCGACTAATGCGGTGGTTATGACCGGACGCAGCCTTGTAAGTGCCCCTTCAAAAATGGCGCTATCGAGCCCCATCCCTTCTTTACGCAATTGGCGGATAAAGGACACCATCACCAGACTGTTTAAAATCGCAATGCCCGATAATGCAATAAAGCCAACCGCGGCCGAAATTGAGAACGGAATATCGCGCAGCAACAGCGCCGCAATCCCACCAGTTAACGCCAGAGGCACACCAGTAAAGATAATCATTGCGTCTTTAAAGGAGTTAAGCGCCAACATCAGCAACCCAATAATCATCAACAAGGTAACAGGCACCACAATACTGAGGCGTTTTGAAGCCGATTGCAGTTTCTGATAGGTGCCACCGTACTCCAGCCAATAACCTGCGGGAATTGCCACTTTTTCACCGATAACGGTCTGGATATTGGCGACAAAGCTGCCTAAATCTCGTCCACGCACGTTAGCAGTAACGACCATTCGGCGTTTACCGTTTTCACGGTTTATTTGGTTAGCGCCCGAAACCAGCTCTAAGGAGGCTAATTCTTGAAGTGGAATACTTTGACCGCCAGACAATGTAATAGGTAGATAACTGAGCGCATCGATGTTCTGCCTACGCGACTCATCAAGACGCACCACGATATCTGAACGCACATCCCCTTGGTAGAACTTACCCGCCACAGTCCCTCCCATCGCGGTAGCAACTTGAGATTGCACCTCCATGATACTGATACCATGCTGCATCAGCTTTTGACGATTAGGAATGATGTTCAGTATCGTTAGCCCCGTGCTCTGCTCAACCTGAATATCTGCAACGCCTTCGACTTGAGCGATGGCGGACTCAATTTCTGCGCCCAGTGCTGTGAGCGTATCAAAATCATCACCAAACACTTTGATGGCAAGTTCTGCCCTTACCCCTGCCAGCAGTTCATTGAAACGCATCTGAATGGGTTGCAAGAATTCATAACGATTACCCGGAATGGGGGCGACTAGAACAGCAAGTTCTTCGACGATTTGTGCTTTAGATTTGTTAGGATTGGGCCACTGCTCACGGGGTTTTAAGATAATGAAGTTATCCGCCACGCTGGGAGGAACCGCATCGGTAGCGACATCAGCCGTGCCGATTTTGGCAAATACCCGCTCAACCTCTGGCATCTGTTTAATTTTATCTTCCAGTGTTTCCTGCAGGGCGATTGCCTGACTCAGCGAGGTTCCCGGAATTCGAAGGGCGTGCATAGCAATATCCCCTTCATCCAGATTTGGTGCGAATTCACTGCCTAATTTCGTCGCCTGATAACCAAAGATTGCGACTAACAGCGTGGCAGCGATGACAACCATCCAGCGCCCTTTAATGACCCAGTTTAAGGCAGGGCGATATAAGAACACTGCGCCACGAATAAGTGGAATGTGTTTCTCTTTCACCGGTTTTTTAAACAGCAATGCAACCATTGCAGGAACAAAGGTGACGGAAAGCAGCATTGCACTTAACAGTGCAATCACCACTGTAATGGCCATTGGATGGAACATTTTGCCTTCCACGCCTTCCAGCGCAAAAATCGGCAAATAGACCGCCGTTATGATAAAGACACCAAACAGTGCCGGGCGAATAACCTCGCGAGTGGCCTCAAAGACGAGTTCTAAACGTTCTTTTAATGGTAAGGGATCATCCCCCGCCTGACTTAAACGCCTCAGGCAGTTTTCAACAATGATGATCGCGCCATCCACTAATAAACCAAAGTCCAGAGCCCCTAAGCTCATCAAGTTAGCACTAACACGAGTCTGCACCATGCCCGTAATGGTCATCAACATGGCAAAAGGGATGACTAATGCGGTTAAAAATGCCGCTCGAAAGTTTCCTAGCAAGACAAACAACACCACGATCACCAGAATTGCGCCTTCAAGTAGATTGGTTTGTACTGTCTGTAACGTTTTATCTACCAAGGTGGTGCGGTCATATACGGCAGTGGCCACAATCCCTTCTGGTAAAGTTGCATTGATTTCTTTGAGCTTTTCGCCCACGGCATGGGCTACGGTGCGACTATTTTCACCAATTAGCATAAACACGGTACTCATGACCACTTCACGGCCATTTTGCGTGGCGGCACCGTTTCGCAAACCTTGGCCATTTTCAATCTCTGCCACATCTTTGATGGTCAAGGCTGAATCATTGGTCGATTTCAGCGGGATATTGCCAATCGTGGCCATATCCTCTGCCTGACCGGGCATTCTCAGTAGCCACTGTGCGCCGTTTTGCTCAATAAAACCCGCACCTTGATTTTGATTATTTTTAGCGATGGCATCGACAACATCTGCCTGAGTTAAGCCAAAGGCCAAGAGTTTTTCTGGTTTGAAAGCCACTAAAATTTCACGTTCAAAACCACCAATAGGATTCACTTCAACAACGCCGGGCACTCGCATCAACTGCGGTCTAATCGTCCAATCGTGCACAGTGCGTAAATCCATTGGCGTGATCGGCGAACCATCGGCGTGGGTGGCATCAGGCAATGCATCCACCGTAAACATAAAGATTTCACCTAAGCCTGTCGCAATAGGCCCAAGCTGCGGCTCAAGTCCTACAGGCAATTCAGCACGGGCTGCGGATAATCGTTCGTTCACGAGCTGGCGAGCAAAATATACATCCGTGTCGTCACTGAATATGGCAACCACTTGAGACAAGCCATAGCGAGAAACGGAACGTGTGTAAGTTAGCCCAGGTAAACCTGCCAAAGCGGTTTCCAAGGGAAAGGTGACCCGTTGCTCAATCTCAAGCGGGGTATAACCTGGGGCTTCGGTGTTGATCATCACCTGCACATTGGTGATGTCTGGCACCGCATCAATGGGCAATTTAGTGAAGTTCCATATGCCTAATCCGGCTACGACTAATACCATCACCAGCACTAGGAATTTTCGCTTTATCGAAAAGCGTAAAATCGATTCCAACATGACTTACACTCCTAGTGATCGTGGGATGCGCCAGACTTTTCAATGTCGGCTTTTAAGATATAGCTATTTTCGGTGACGTATTCAGTGCCAGGTTTCAAACCGCCCAGTACCTCAACCCATTCACCGCCTTGACGACCTAGCTCCAGCATACGCACTTCATATTGCTCACCGACTTTGGCAAACACCACGGTGAAATCACGAAACCCTTGCAATCCAATTCGTTTAACTGCCAAAGGCACCTCAATGGTGGCCACTTCAATCTTGGCGTGCACAAAACTGCCGGAGGTAAACGCTCCCTTTTCATTAGCAAGTTTTACCCACACGATACGGGCTTGATCATCACGCACTTGGGGCTCGATAAATGAAACAGTACCTTGATAAGTCTCATCCGAGCCCTCTATCTGCAAAGTAACGGCAGCACCGATGCTAACCTTTTGATAATCAATGGGGTATACCGCCAGTTTAGCGATATAATGACTGTTATCGGTGAGCGTCAGCAACGAACGGCCAAGGGTTTGCTCGCCACTGTTAGCGAACTGCTGCGTGACTACGCCATCGGATGGCGCTTTGATTTGATATGGCTTCAAACTTTCGTTACTTTCTATAGTTAACAAGGGTTGGCCTTTTTTTATCCTGTCCCCCAGTCCAACATACAACTGCGTAATTTCTCCTTCAAAGCGAGCGGCGATGGCACGCTGCGACTCTACCGGTAGCGCCAATGTGCCATAGGCGGGGATTGTTTGGTGCAAAGTGGCAGGGCCTGCAATATCGGTTTGAATATCCATCGCGGTGGCGACGGCTTGCTCTATCGTGGTGCGACCTTCAAAGTTGTCATACTGCCAAAGGTACGTTTTACCTTGGTATTTAGCCTCAATCGTGACCACAAACGAATGGGGTTCATAGATCTCCATATCACCACGAAGGAAATCCCCTTGCGCGTTAAAGCGAATGTCATCCACGACATTGCCTAAGCGAGTCAATTTAACGCTCAAATCAACAGTTTTGGGATCTAGTGGTTTCCCTTCATAGGTCAACCACACTCGAAACTCTGGAGGGACACCCGTTTCAAAAATGGACAGCTCTAAAGCAAAATTCCCCTCACGCAGCATACGTCCACGGTGCGGACCTTTTTCTGGCTCGGCCTGCTCAGCAACTGGGGCTGAGGAAGCCAATACAGGTGTTGGGATGACGGCGTTCATACCCATACTGAGCAGTATCGCCAAACTCAGTGACGAAAGGATGTGGTTATTTTTCATAAGTAATCTCACTGAGAAATGGACGTACCCGTCAGGCGTTGAATTTCGATGTGTTGCAAATGCAAGCTCTCAAAGGCATCCAGCAACTGATATTGAGCACTGAGTAATTCCCGATACACATCATTAAATTGGTTATAACTGAGTTGACCTTTATCAAAAGCATTACTTGCCTCTGACAGGGCTTTTTCGAGGGTGGGCACTATGCTGTTGCGCACTGTATCTATCACATGCGCAGAGTGTGCCATTTCCTGTAGCAGTACATAGAGTTGAGCATCTTGAGCTTGCATTAATGCGCTTTGTTCGTTGGCCAACACATCCTGCTGAGCGTGGAGGGCTGCGATTGTCCCTGCATTACGGTCACTTGTGCCCCAAGGGATAGAGACGCCTGCCACTAAACCAAAGTCATCGCTTGCCTCATAACGACGGACCCCAGCGGTAAATTGCCACTGGGGTTTGGCTTCAATTCGTGCCAGTTCCATTTGTGACTGAGCAATACGCTGAGCACTGGCAAACTGTTGAAAACGCGGATTCTGCTTTAGCAGGGTAAGCTGACTGTCAACCGACGGCACAGTTGGCATGTCCAGCAGATCACCGTTGAAATAATATGCTGCTTTGGGCTTACCCCAAAGAGAGGCTAGTTGATACTGGCTCGCTTTCAGCTCGTGTTCGATATCTTCGACCGCCAGTCCTCGGCGGATAAATTCAGCCTTTGCCAACTGCATTTCAACCGCCGAACTTTTACCTACTTGCACCCGCTTGGCAATCGTACCAACAACGTTCTCAGCCTGAGCCTTTGCCATCACATTGAGCTTAAGGCGCTCCTGTTTAACCAGTATATCGATAAAGTGCTTAGCCACCTGAGAAGACAAATCGAGCGCCTTGATTTGCTTCTCTATGGCCAGTTTAGTGGCTTCTGTTTTTGCCGTGTTAACACGACTATCAATTAAATCCTGTTGCAGCAACCATGAGAAGGTGAGCGTAGATTGCATACTTTTCAATGCACTGTGTTCCCCTGTGCCTAACGCATCCTCAATCATCAGCCCAATTTCTGGGCGTTCACCGACACTCGCTTGCTGAATACGCCCCTCCCAGACTCGCTGCTGCGATACAAAAGCTTGTAAATCAGGATGATGAGTGAGAGTCATGGTAACCGCATCAGATAAACTGATTTTTTGTGGGTTTTCATCTGTCGCTGCGGATACCGACAGGATAATACTCATTCCTATCAATGCAGCAGAAAACCGATGGCCTATCGGTTTTTTGGCTGTGCGTTTACAAAGAATAGCTTTCATTCCCAATCCTTACTTAATGGGTGAAAAAAGTTTCGATAATATGGTGGAGGCTATCCACCGTGGAGGCGGTTAATACTGGTGCTATGACTAACAACACAATAGCTAAACCGATTGCCAATCGAGAAGATGTACATACAGGATAAATTAGGCGCTGCACTCGCACGCTGGTTTGATCATTGCCGAAATAGCTCGTTTGCAACCCATCACAACCTAGCGTTACGCTTCGTTGCATTCTGGCAACGTTAACCAGAGCCTGAGCGACGTCAAGATTGTCGTGTTCATTTGTCACTGCATGATCTGCCATCTGTTCAGTAAGCAAGGTAAATTGCCTGACAAAATGTTGTTTCATCCCGAGTGGGAAAAAACCTGCAAAAGTCGCGAAGATCACTTTAAACAGAGGATCTCGGGCAGCGACATGCGCCATTTCGTGCCGGATAATAATATCTAATTCCTGCTCATTAACCCGTTCTTGTAATGCCGTGGTTAGATAGATTTTGGGAGAAATAAGCCCTGTGGTAAAAGCTGCAGGTATTGCCAAAGGTAATAAATAATAACGATGCTGAGAGTTGGCTTCTTGGGGGTAAACATCTGAGAATCCAAGCAGAGACGCCATTGTTGATGATTGTTTTTTGCGAGAATAAACAGTCTTTATCATCGACCAAATCAAAAATCCCGAGGCCGAAAGCAAGGTAACTGCGTGCCAACTGTCAAAGCTAAAAATATCCACATGGTGCCAGTGAACAAATTCATTTAACCAAGCTGCAGAAAACAAATCTTGCTGCTTCGGCCAGAAAAAGACAACACAATTAATCGCTATCCACCAAGGCGCTGTGACTAACGACCATAAGATAACTTTACGTAACCTGAAAGTGAGATGCTCTAATCTAGGCAGAGTGAATCGTAGAGCGATCGAGATGAACACAACACTGATAGCAAATGCCAGCACTGCCACACTCAGTAAATTCAGTGTAATCGCTAAATCGCCAACAAACATAAGCCTAATTATCCTTTCCGAAGTTGACGTTGTTCTTCAATTAAATGTTCCAAGATATCTAGCTGAGCATCATTCAGATTAGCTGATACTGAACTAAATGCCGCGATCAGACTATGCTCACCCTCTTCGACAAAGTCGCTAGTAACATTGGTAATAAGTTTGGCTATCAGGGCTTCTCTGTCGACTTTTGCTCGATAAAAGTAGGCATGACCCTGCTTCGTTCGACTCAGTAATCCTTTTTTAAACAAGCGCTCTAAGGTGCTCTGAATGGTATTGAGTGAACTATCTCTAGACAACCCAAGCACCGCATGTACTTGCTTAGCATCCGCTTCAGACTCAGTCCAAAGATGTTGCAAAACCTGCTTTTCTAATTCACCTAACTGCATAACACTTTTCTCTTGCCATAATGACCGCTATAGTGGCAGAACAAAAACCGATAGGCAATCGGTTTTTAATAACTCATAGTGAGCAACGAATTTACTCATTTATTAACTCTTTTTTGTGAAAATTTAAGTTGGAACTAAAAGTGTTCCATCTTACTTTTTCATCTTCCTTTAGTGAGATAATTCTTGGTTGGTTTCGACTGAACATCCATTGAGAGCTTGTTACTAACCTACTCACCATTTGAGGTATTGCATTTTTTGGGGATGATGTCGCAATATTCAGTGCAGCCAATGCAATTGGCCGCTCACCGTCAACCTTCATGGTTACAATAAATGGCTCATTGTGCATGAATGTTACATATTCCTCAGATGGTGGGTTGCAGAACCATGAGTAAATATTTAACTTTGTCAAATCCATGACCAAGTTTAAGCAAATATGCAGCCATCTGCCGAATTCATGCTGATTAATTTCTACTCCAAGCTCTTGAGCTTGTGCGGGATGTAGCTTTTTATCAATGTGAGATGAGAGTTTATTCCGAAGGGTAGTTACTGTGGATTGGTGGTTATGCGGGAGGACTTGATCAAATTCAGAACGAATAACTCTTATCTGTTCAACATCATCAGGTTGCAGGCGTTCTTTGGTTTCTGAGTTGTTTTCAATGTCATTAAGTAGGTCTTCGATGCAGACAACTAATGTATGCAGAGGAGTGATGGCTATTTTTAATTTTCTTTTCTTCTTTGTCGTGTTCTTTGCGTCCGATACAAACTCTAGCGCTTCTTCTAAGTCTCTCATCGATTCGAGACAACGCCATAATTTATGCGCAGCCTTGCATGATGGGAACCAATCGTTGTTTCCTATTATTGGCTCATCCATAGCGTTAGCCATTCCTCTATCTGTAGAGTCGTAGTAGATAGGCATGCGTTTGGGATGTGATTGTTTTATCATTTTGTCTAACGCCTTCATTAGCAGTTTAGTGTGGGCGTAAATACGTACTTGGCCTAGTTGTTAGAACTATTTATCCGACATGTTATCTGAAGAGCCATTTTCTAGTCGATCATATTCAGCCTTCACTTCTGGATCTTCAAATGCCTTTAGTTTTAATAGATCAAACTGGCTTAACTTGCTTAATGTCCAACTTCCATCCCCGTTATCTACCCATCTGATAGTGTCTCCTTCATTCCAAGCAAGTTCTTTTTGTAACTGTTTAGGAATCAAGAAGTAATACTCTCCATTGTCATGTTGTTCAATTTTTACTTGCATCTAAACACTCCAACTAAATAGCTATCATATTTAAGGTTTATCGTATAGCAAACATTTAGGCAATGATGATTGATTAATCGTCATTAAGTACGCAGAGGTAAATTTAGTGAGGGTAAATATATCATCTCACATTGACCTGTGCGTCAATGTTCATGGCAAAGTTTAATGGGCTGTAGCTTCGGCCCATGTCTAATAAATAGTCACCAAAGCGGTTTATATGAGCCGTTCTGTAGGGAGATAAGCCTGCAAGTCGATCTGGCGTGAGTTCGATTCCTTGGTCGGCTAACTCTCGTAAAATACAGGTCATCTTGTCAGCGTTGTACAAAATCACCATATTGGCAACTAATTGATTATATTTGACAACTTTGCTCTGTTCATGGCGAATATTTTCGGCGATGATGCCATCACCACCAAAGAAAAACCATTTTACGAAGTTATTGAACTCTTCAGATTTATTGGTTTCAGCTTGAATAACTTGCCGCAATTCGTAATTGTCGATGTAGTTGAGCAGAAACAGTGTCCGAATGACTTTACCTAATTCCCGAAAGGCAAAATAGAGTTTGTTTTTGCGACTATAAGTATTGAGTCGACGCAGTAACGAGGATGCCGGCATCTTGCCCAATTTAATCGATAGAATGAGCTTTAGCATGTCTGGTAGCAGATTTTCAATCAGCGTGAAGTCGATACTGCCGTTGAATAGCCGATCGATGTTTTGATATTTACATTCATTGTCTGCCCGGAACAGGTTCAGATCTTGAATGTTGCGGATCCTTGGCATCAAGCCTATACCGAGTAGGTAGGACAAACCAAAAACGGGATAGCTTTGTGATTGCGTATCACCGTGCAGAAATTCAGGGGTGATATCAGATGTATTTTTCATCAAACCATCAAGTAAATAATGGCCTTCATAAGAGCCGCAAGAGATAAAACGACAGTAAAGCGCTATGTAAGTATCAGACACATGGTAATAACCAATACCACCGTAGCCACCATAGCGTATGTGGTACTCCGACATTAAATTTTGCTCATTTAAATCCCACTTAGAACCATCAACAGATGCGTGTTTACCACTGCCCCAAAATGTTGGCAGTTCAAACTTGTTGTAAGCATTAATAACCTTGGTTAACGCTTTATCCAAACGGTCTTCGGTGACTTGTTTAAGGTTCAACCAAGCAACTTGTTTAGGGCTGATCCCTTTAATCGAACGGGCGGTTTGCGTTGGTCCTAAGTTGCAGCCATAACAAAAGAGCGTAGTCACAAACCGCTGGGCATGATCTTCTAATCGACTCTGATTGCCCGATAGCGGGTAAAATAAATCACTTAGACCAAGCCAATGCTCTGCATCCACCAAAATATCGACAATACTGGTCGTTTCTAATTGTTCTGTAATGGCATCATCAATACGCTGGATCGCGGCACTAGGCCGTGCAGTAGAGGCTCGCTTCAGACTGAGTTTACCTTCGTGAATGGCCGCATGGGGATTTTCAGGAAACCGCCCATCTACCTGTTGTGCAAGTGTCTTCAGCTTTTGCTTTAATTCCGCAATAAAAAGTGTTGGATCCGTAAGTGGTAACCCTACTTGTTGGGCATAGACTGGCAGTTCACGGGCATAGGTATCTGCATCCACCATCCCTTCGCGATAATCTTTATATTGTTCACTTTGTGCAACGAATAGGTCAATCGACATCAGTTCCTGTTTTATGTGTACCATAATGCACAACTCCAGAAACTTACGATGTAACACCACTACTTCGTCTTCAGTTTCGGCATGGATCAATACTAATTTTTTCCACACAGAAGAAATCCATCGTGTCGCTTTGGTGCCATTAAACTGGTCAAGTAAATACTGCTTGCTAATATGCTCTTGGCGATTATTCCTGAGGGATAACAGACAGTTGATTAAGCGTTCTGTCGTTTTGTCACTTGAGGTGCTTTTTAAGGTGAGGATGGACAAGCAGTTAAATAATAACGACCGTTTATTTCCATAGGGACGTACCATAAAAGGCAGGTAGTTATTATCTGCATACGCGAGGTGTTCATCACATTTTGCAATGACCGTCTCTTTGTCTGGGAGTAATAACTGCTCAATATGTGCGATACGGCTACTCGCATTACCAGGCTCTTCTAAGGCAAGCACCACATCTCGAAAATTACTGATCAATTCGTCCGCTTGTTTTTGTTTCTGCAGAATATACTGTTGTAGACTTTGTTGAGCGCTATTTTCGAGATCTCTAACCTGCTTGATGAACAGTTCGGCGACATCATCAAGTGCTTTTCCATGTTGACTGCGAATAAGGATCACCGCTAAGGCATAACGTTTATTAGACGTTAAGTCCCGCATTTCTTGAGCATCCAGTGCTCGAGCCTCCAACATAAACTGCTGAAACTTGGCAACGGGAATCGCCAGGGTTGGCATTTGACTTTCTAAATCGCGTAACCACTCCACATGTTGCAAATAGCTGCGCACTTCTTTGTTGGTCGGCTTTCTCGGTTCTCGTTTTAGTTGCTGCCAGTGAGAGTACACACCAACACTGTTTGATTGCCAAAGTTGATCTAGTTTAGATTTTGTAGATTGGCTTAAGGATTGGCAGATCTGCCGATAGTACGCATCATTGACTTGTCGACGTACTGTTCTTGCTAGCTTTTCCAATACGGTAAGCCCAGGAAATTCAAAACAGTGATGGGCCAGTTCTTCTAACATCACATTGATGATATCAGTAACGGTTTCTTTGGTTTGTGCTGCACAATATGCCACATTTTTTAACCAAGAACGTTCTGCCGAAGAGAAGGGCTTTACACCAATGTGTGAGCGGATCATCGCGAGGTGCCGTTGTCGCGTTCCTGACTTATCATATCGTGTCCAATCAGAGGGCTTTGGTACCCAAATAATACCTGCCACTTTTCTGATGTGTTCAATGATCTGATTGGGACAATCGATAGGAGAGATAAAATAGCCAAGACGTTGAAAGAGCTTTAACTGCACCAAGAAGCCTAGGCGGTGTAAGGGATTATGCAGAATTTGACTTAACACAAGCTCATTTTCACTGGGATGATATCGCTGCGATAACACGTTGTATGAGAAGTAGGTTTCTAATCGTGGGTAAGCAGTATTTTCAGCAGTCTTCATAGAAACTCCCTTTCGTTAGTCAATCAGGCTAATCCCAGCGTCGGCCGCTTTCATGGTGGACGATTGCCGCTTCCAACATGCATTGATGATCAGTCGCGATACTGTGCATCCGGCCCAATAGTTCATCCGCTACTTCATCGAGATCTGCATCCACATATTCAGAGGATAATTGGAGCTGGTAATGGTGTTCATCAACGGTCGTCAGTGCGCCAAAGGCTTTCAACGCAAAGCGTTCTAATTTAAGTCGCACCGTTCTTTCGTTTGGCGCTTTATCATGAAAACGTGATAGGCACAGCTGGACATCCACAATGGTCATTGGTGGGGTGAGAGTAGCTGCATGCGGTGTAGATGGTTGCAGTTGTTCTGGCGTAAAGGGTGAACTCACTTCGATGTAACGCAGTGCTGATTGCGCATCTCTCCAGCCGACATATTCCATTAATTGCTTTAGTGACCATTGTTGCTGCGTTGCCCATGAAGCAAATCCCCGCCGTAATGAATGACTGCTATAGAGGTGAGAGTGACAGATCCCCGCTTGCACCATTAGCTTTCGCATAAGCGGCAAAATACTTGATGAACGCAAACTCTCTGAGCTAATTTGCCCCCAACGATTTATACCGCGAAAGACCGGACCAGCGGTTAACCCTGAGAGGGTTAACCATTCTTGGTAAGCTTGCACGGGGCATAAGCGTTGTAAGGCGGGGGTACGATATTCCCGACCTTGATTGGTGCGATCTGATTTAGAACGGGGTAAGTAAATGTTCATCCCTTGAGTAGGCGCAAGCTCGATATGTTCAATGACCATACGACAGAGTTCATCACTGCGAAATCCTCGCCAAAATCCCATGAGCAACAATGCCTTATCGCGAGTGGCTTTTAAGGCGAGCAGTGGATCATTATTGTGCTGCGCTTGCTCCAAATAGCCACAGATCTGCGTAAGTTCATCAATGGCCAACGGCTTGGCCTGTCGAGCTCTTGCCGGATGGATCTCGCGTATGCCTTTAAAGACTTTTCGCACCAGTGGAGATTTCGTTGGATCCACAAAACCCTGCGATACATGCCATTGTCCGAGCGCAGCCAACCGCAGCCGTAGCGTGCTATGTGAAAGCATATCGGCATAGTGAGCAAGATAACGGGCCACTTGCTCTGATGTGGTAGGCAGCATCCCCCCCCAATCAACTTCGAAGTGTTCAATGGCCGCTTGGTAACTGCGGCGGGTATTGTCCCGTGTTGCTGCTTCAATATAGCGTTCTACATCACTCATGTTAGATTTTTCAGTACACCACTTAGTACACATAAGAAAAACAGCCTAGCACATTTTTTAAAGGCTGTTTTTTGAACAACCTCTATTACGTACCAACTGGCCCCATCAAATCAAGCTTTTTTGTGATAAGAGTAGATAACTCAGGATTATCTACTCTTATAAATTGAATAATATTTGTATTTTCAATATTACGTATTAGTATGTAATTACATGGTACGTAATACAGTATGAAAGGTAATAGCATGGCACGTGGTGGCATAAGTAAAGAAGCAGTTGAGCAGGCAAGAAATGCACTATTGGCGCGAAGAGAATCCGTATCCATCGACGCGATACGCATTGAATTGGGCAATACCGGTTCTAAAACCACAATCCATCGTTACCTTAAGGAATTGGAGGATGCTGAAGGCAACACGCAGCTCATTACGTCATTAAGCGAAGAACTCACCTTTATCGTTGAAAAAATGTCGGGACGTTTGTTGCAAGAAGCGAATGAAATCATCGAGAAAGAACGCGCGCAGCATCGAGAAGTAATAACGGTAAGAGATGAACGCTATGAACAACTACGCCAAGAACTACTAGAAATTCAATCTCATCGAGATGAATTAATGGGTAAGCTTCAGCAGCAAGAGCATGAAAGGAAAGAGCTCAAAACGAATATCGATACGCAGAAGCTGACAATCGAAAGATTGAAGACCAATGAAGAAGCCATGTTATTACGACTTGCCGATAAAGATCAGCAGATAGCCTCATTAGAAGAAAAGCATGCACAATCGCGCTCAGCGCTTGAACACTACCGTAATTCCGTTAAAGAACAGCGAGAGCAAGAGCAACATCGCCATGAATCGCAAGTACAACAACTACAGCTTGAGATTCGGGCTCTAAACCAGCAGTTAACCGCTAAACAGCTGGAGAATGCTACGGTACAAAAGCAATGTATTAAGTTAGAAACTCTGCTAGAAGGGATATCAGAACAGCTGCAAAAAGCAGAAGTATCATTGTCCGCAATGACCAAAGTGAAGCTAGCTGTGGAGGCGGACAACCATTCATTCAAGCAGCAGATAACCTCTGTGGAAGATAGGTATCAACAGGCAACGTCTCGAATTAATTCGTTAAACACGCAACTCGCGGAGCAGACTGACAAGAACGCCTTACTTATCATTGAAGTACAATCGTTGAAATCGACTGCCAATGCACAAAAAGACATTATGGACAGATGGTTCATTGAATTGAAGGGGGCCGATAGTCAGAATCGTTCAATATCTAAAGATAACAACTAATTAGGTCTGATTTGGCGGAATATTCCAGAATCCCGGCGGACCCTC